>CALHID010000056.1 GCA_938030835.1 uncultured Actinomyces sp.
TGATGTTTTGGAGATAAGCGACGAGGCTTCCGTCGCTTCCTACCAGAAGTACGCGCGCGCCGATATTGCGCAGATTCATGCTCGTTCGAATCTTGCAGTTGTCGCTGGTGGTTCGGGGCTTTACCAGCGGGCGCTTTTGGATCAGATTGACTTTCCTGGGACAGATCCTAAGCTTCGGAAACGTCTTGAGGAAGAATCGCGCCTGCCCGGGGGAGTGGCTGCTCTTTTTCGCAGGCTCGAGGAATTAGATCCGGTGTCTGCCCAGCGCATTGATGCCCACAATGCGCGCAGAATTATTCGAGCGCTTGAAGTCATTGAGCTCACGGGGAAACCCTATTCTTCATCGATGCCGCAGTATGTGTATGTGGCGCCAGCCGTCATGCTTGCGCTTCGTTGGCCCATGGATGAGCTTGATGAACGCATTGCGCAGCGCACTCGCTTGATGTTTGACCAGGGGCTCGTTGAGGAAACGCGGGAACTAGACCGATTGGGGCTTCGACATACAAAGACTGCCGCTAAAGCAACCGGTTATGCGCAGGCTCTTGCTGTTATTGACGGTGAAATGACGATTCCCGAGGCCATTGATTCTGTTGCCTTGGCAACGCGCCAGTTGGCTCGCAGGCAGGTCAAGTGGTTGCGCCGCGACCCAAGAATTGTGTGGATTGATCGTAGTGGCGAGGGCGCCAGAACCAGTGCCGAGGCCGCGTTACAGACTGCCCGTGAGCTTGTATTGTCAGCACTTCAATAAGAAGCATTTGAGATTGCTCCTTAGGCTACCGTATTCTGTTTTCTGTTCAAGAAGAAAGAGAGTCGAGATGTCTGTCAATAAGGGGTGCCGTATCGTCGCGGCACTGTGTGCACTTTTTCTTGGGGGAAGCCTTGCCGGATGTTCCTTATTGGGGACATCGAATGTGAGCAGTGATGATATTCGCGCGATGAAGAATATCCCTGAAGGGCAGAAGAATACCTTGATCTCCAGGATGGAAGCGGCATCTTCTGCCTCTGAACGCGCAGAAATTGGACAACAGGCAGTGTCCTTAAACAAGATGGTCGGAACCAAACTCGTGATGAAGGAGCCGCCGATCGCCTATCAGCGGACCTACGAGCTTAAAACCGACGGTACGGTCGAAGCCGATAAGAATGATTACGCCTACCTGTACATGTCAGCCGCCGACTATTGGCGCTTGGGTGAAGAAGGTTACGAACTCTGCGTGGATCAGGGATGCGAATACTACTCAGAATGGACCGTCGAAGTTGAAAAAGGCTATGGCGGGGCAGAATACGTCTGGACTTTGAAAATTGATGACGGCGCGACAGCGGTGGATGGGGAGCCCCTGGTTCGTCGTTTCCAGGTTGCGAAGTGAAAGGTAAGGGGAGAAGCGAAATGAAATCAATGCTTTTTTCACATCGCAAGGTAGTGCGGGCACTTATCGGCGCAGGAAGTGCATGTGCTTTGATCGCCGCCGGTGCGTTTGTCCCGCTGCGCGATGCGGTGGCAGATGATTCCATCACCGGACAAGATTATGTTTCTTACTATCACCTAGACCAGGTGAAAGCGAAAGGCATTACCGGTAAGGGAGTCAAGATTGCACTTATTGGTGGCTTGGTCGATACCTCTGCTCCTGAACTTGCCGGGGCATCAATTATTGATCAAAGTCCGTGCAAATTTGATCCTGTTGCTCAAACATTGACACGTCCAACTGCCATGGCATCGGTCTTGGTATCACAGTCATACGGCGTTGCCCCTGGGGCAACCTTGATGACCTACGGTCTTGCAGGACCTCATTATGAAACTTCGGGTGAGTGTGTAGATGACGATGGAAATCCGAAGTTCCCGCTTCAGAATCTCATTCACCAGGCGATTGAAGACGGCGCGCAGTTAATTGTGATGTCTACTCCTTATGTTGATGAGGAAGCAGAGGGAGACTTGTCGGTCTTCGACCTCGAAGCGAAACGAATCATGTTCAGAAAGCGTCAAGAACTTTATAAATGGGCCGTTGCTCACGCGATGGCAAGTGGGGTTCCAATCGTTGCGAGCGTTGGTGATGAACCGCAGGATTCAACAGATTATTCGTATTCGGCGTTGTCCGGTGTCGTTGGTGTTTCGGCTATTGCTCCCGATGGGCAGCTTGCGGCGCGTTCCTCTTGGGGACAGGTGGTTACGGCATCTCTTGGCACAAATGTTAATGTGAGGATGTATCCGGACAAGAATGTCGAAAAAATGGACTGCGCGAGCTGTGCTTCAGCCATTACTACGGGTTTTCTGGCCTTGGCGCGTGAGAAATGGCCGCAGGCAACCGGAAATCAGCTTCTTCAGCTTCTGGTCCGAACTGGCACGAATCCGGGGAATTCCTGGAACGAACGAACAGGATTCGGGCCAACGAATCTTGAGGCAATGCTGAGCACTGACCCCTCTCGATTCCCGGATGAAAATCCGCTTCCGGATAAGACGAAATTGGGGAAGAGCACTAAAGGGTCTGCCGGATCAAACTTTGGCTCTGGCCAGGGTGGCTCAGTTCCTCTTCCCCAAGAAGTTGCAGATTACGGTGATGGTATCAAGTTCCCATTAGAGCTGGAGCACGAAGACCCCAACTATGTCTATCGTGGCCTTGATGATTCCGCGGCTTCCCCGGGAGGCGACTATATTTCGTCTCCAGTCCACCTGGGCACAAGCCCGCGCTTCCACAAGAAAAAGAAGTAGCGGAACGCTGATCTGAAAATGAGTGGGTGGGAGGAAACACAGGGTTTCCTCCCACCCACTCATTCATGTCAAA
>CALHID010000057.1 GCA_938030835.1 uncultured Actinomyces sp.
CGACCGCCGCCGCCGTCATCGGCCTGCTGCCCGGCACCGGCAAGGTCGCGGGCGGAACCATCGAATTCGACGGCCGCGACATCACCCACCTGACCACCAAGCAGTGGGTGGAGCTGCGCGGATCCGGCATCGGCCTCGTCCCGCAGGACCCGATGAGTAACCTCAACCCCGTGCTCCGCGTGGGCACGCAGGTCAAGGAAGCCCTCGTCGCGAACAACGTCGTGCCTCGCTCCGAGGTCGGTCAGCGCGTCACCGCCCTCCTCGAGGAAGCCGGCCTGCCCGACGCGGAACGCCGCGCCAAGCAGTTCCCGCACGAGTTCTCCGGCGGTATGCGCCAGCGCGCCCTCATCGCCATCGGCATGGCCGCGCACCCCAAACTGCTGATCGCCGACGAGCCGACCTCCGCCCTGGACGTCACCGTCCAGCGCCGCATCCTCGACCACCTCGGCAAGCTGACCGCCGAGATGGGCACCGCCGTGCTGTTCATCACGCACGACCTCGGCCTCGCCGCCGAGCGCGCCGAGCAGCTCGTCGTCATGCACCGCGGCCGCATCGTCGAATCCGGTCCCGCCCTGGAGATCCTCCAGCACCCCCAGCACCCCTACACGAAGCGCCTCGTGTCCGCCGCGCCCTCCCTGGCCTCGGCGCGCATCGAGTCCGCCCACGCGCGCGGCATCTCGGTCACCGAAGAGGAGCTCACCGGCTCCGGCAAGGGCGCGACCTCCACGGACGCCATCATCCGCGCCGAGCACCTCACCAAGGAATTCGACATCCGCGGCGCCAAGAAGGGCCAAGACACCTTCCTGGCCGTCGACGACGTGTCCTTCGAGCTGCGCCGCGGCACGACCCTCGCGGTCGTCGGCGAGTCCGGCTCCGGCAAGTCCACCGCCGCGAACATGGTGCTGCAGCTCCTCAAGCCGACGGAGGGCAAGGTCTACTTCGACGGCGAGGACACCTCGCAGATGAGCGAAGGCGAGCTCTTCCGCCTGCGCCGCCGCCTCCAGGCCGTGTTCCAGAACCCCTACGGTTCGCTGGATCCCATGTTCTCGATCTACCGACTGATCGAGGAGCCCCTGAAGATCCACGGGTACGGCACCCTGGAGTACGCGCGCGCCGAAATCAAGCGCGCCGAGGCCACGGGCCGCGAGCCCGAGCCGTGGGCAGTTGCCGCTCTTGAAGGACACTCCGAGTTCAACCCGAAGAAGCTGCGCGAAGCTCGCGTCGCCGAGCTGCTCGATCTGGTTGCTCTGCCGCGTAGCGCTATGCGTCGTTACCCGAATGAGCTCTCCGGCGGTCAGCGTCAGCGCGTCGCGGTTGCGCGTGCTCTTGCGCTCAACCCCGAGGTGATCGTCCTTGACGAGGCCGTTTCCGCACTGGATGTGCTGGTTCAGAACCAGATTCTGCACCTGCTTAACGACCTGCAAGCTGAGCTTGGCCTGTCCTACCTGTTCATTACCCACGACCTGGCCGTTGTTCGCCAGATCGCGGATGATGTTGTGGTTATGGAGAAGGGACGCTTGGTCGAGGCAAACACGACCGATGCGCTCTTCGATCACCCGGTTCAGGATTACACTCGCGAGCTGATCGAGGCTGTCCCCGGACGCAAGATTCAGCTCAACCTCTGAGAGTTTTCTTCAGCTTTTCGTGTGGGCAGGCCTTCGGGTCTGCCCACACGTGTATCTGGGCGTAGTGAATCGCGGCGCAGGATGCGCGACCGGGTTAGGCGCGCTTGGTAGATTCGCGGACAGTCAACGTATAAGAGACCGTAACGTCGGAAACCTCTGTTGATGGCTGATTCTTATCGGCCGCATTCGATGTTTCAGCGGCGTCTGCCTCCGCTCCTTCCGCTTCCCGTGGGTCTCCAGCCCGGCCACTGCCCTCAATGAGCGCAATCAGGCCGGCCACGGCCTCGTGCGCGATCGCGTGAGTATCCGGGGAAATGGTTGTGAGTGCCGGCGTTGAGAAGCGCGAGAGGACGGTGTCGTCCCATGAAGAAACTAAGACGTCTTCGGGGACGCGAACCTGTGCGCGAGAAAGTGCGCGTAGAGCACCTGCCCCCAAAAGGTCATTCATTGTAAAAATGGCATCGGGAAGAGTGTTCGATTCCAGCCACTGACTGAGAGCTGATTCAGCACCCTCGGCGGTCCAAGGAGAGACTTCGACGCTACGCCAGGCCCATGAATCTAAGCCGAGCTCGGACAGAGCCTTCTCAATTCCTCGCTGGCGAAGAGCTCCTGCGCTGGAGGTCGCGCGAGTATGTGTCGAGCCAAGAATCAGGAAGCTGCGCGCGCCCTGCTGGTAGAGGTGGTGCACCATTTCCGAGGCCGCAGCGACGTTATCCATTGAGTAGTGGGGAATCCCGGCGTCTTGGATTCGTTCACCCAGCAGTACAAGGGGAGCATCAAGGGCAAGCTCGGCTAGGCCTTCGCGGTCCAATTCGATGGGGGAGAGAATCAGACCATCAATGAGATTGGTTCTGAAATCGCGCAGGACTGAAACTTCATGTTCGCGAGTTCCGGCGGTTTCGACAACCATGATGGAGTATCCGTTGCGTCGCGCTTCGTCTTGAATCAGGTGCGCAATCTCTCCGAAATACGGCCAGGCAAGATTGGGGATTGCGAGCGCCAAGGTATGGGTCTGACCTTGGCGAAGCCGTTGTGCCGCAATATTTGGACGGTAACCGAGTTGACGGATTGCATCTTCGACAGCGCGTCGAGTACTGGGGGAGATGTGTGGGAAATTATTTACTACGTTTGAAACGGTGCGCTGTGAAACACCGGCAAGCTGCGCAACGTCGCGCATGTTCGGCCGTGAAGATTTCATGTGCGTCTCCAAAAAGTGTTGTTAACACCAATGTCATCAGGGATTATTGCTTCAGTCTACTGAATATTCTGGTTGATCGCTGAGGAATTGTACTTAATTTGCTACGTTGCAATTTTGTGGCAAATCGTGCATGATAATCCCATGAAGGTCAACGTAGACACTTTCGATGTATGGAGCGATGCGAATTATCCACGCCCCGATCTTTGTCGTGAATCCTGGCTGAATCTCAATGGCCAGTGGTCTTTCGCTACGGATTCAAGCGATGAGGGACTCACCCTGGGCTGGTACCTGCCCGGAGTCACCTTCTCCAAGACGATCACTGTTCCCTTCCCGCCCGGAAGCCCGGACAGCGGCTGGAGTGGGGAACGGTCCGACGTCGTCTGGTATCGGCGCACCATTACCCCCGAAGACCTTCAGCAGGCAGGCGCTGATGACACTTCCTCACGGCAGCACCTGCGTATTCACTTTGAAGCGGTTGATTTTACCTGTGATGTCTGGATTAACGGCCGTCACCATATGCACCACGAAGGTGGATACACGCCCTTCACCATCACCGTTGATTCATCCGATTATCTAGATGACGGCCTTGAACTTGTCGTACGCGCGCAGGATCGCCTTGACGCCGTGGACCAGCCGCGTGGCAAACAAGACTGGCAGGAAAACCCTCACGGTATTTGGTACCACTCGGTCGTTGGAATCTGGCGCGATGTCTGGATGGAAGTCGTTCCCGAAGGTTACATTGAGTCGCTGACCTGGTCTTGGGATATTGAGAACGCTCAAGTTACCTGCGATATCGCTTTGTCGGGTCTGCGTGAAGCCAGCGGCGACATTGATCCGATTGAGGCCAGTTTGACCCTTGAACTTGCTGGCGAAACCTTGGCTGCAAGTATGGTCCGGATGCGCTCGCGCTCGCTGCGCCTCGTCGCTCAAATCCCCGGACTGGCAAACCGACAGGAATGGGGGCGCCTACTGTGGTCACCCGCCCACCCCAACCTCATCAATGCGCGGATCTGCGTTGGTGATGACGAGGTTGTTTCCTACGTCGGTATCCGCGATGTCAGCCTCTCGCACCGCTACTTGGAAATTAACCACCAGCCCACCTACCTTCGCGGTGTTTTGGACCAGGGCTACTGGGCCTCGTCCTACTTCACTGCCCCCAGCCCGCAGGCTCTGAAGGCGGATCTGGAGCTGGCTCGCGATATGGGCTTCAACTTCGTCCGTATCCACGAGCGAAGTGCGGATCGACGCACACTGACCTGGGCCGATCGCATGGGAATGATGGTGTGGGGAGAATCTGCATCCGCCTATGCCTTTAGCGATCGAGCAGTCAGTGTGACAACGCAGGAATGGCACGATCTGGTTTTGCGCGATCGTAACCATCCCAGTCTGATCGTTTGGGTGCCCTTCAATGAAAGCTGGGGAGTGGACCTGATCGTCACCTCAGCAAAGCAGCAGGCCTTCGTGCGCTCAATCGTTGCTTTGACCGAAGCGCTTGATGGAACCCGCCCCGTTATTGCTAACGATGGCTGGGAGCAGCTAGAGACTCCGATTGTGACGACTCACGATTATGGCGTCTATGGTGAGCAGCTGCGAGTGAACTATCGCGACCGCGAGGCAGTCGCCGAACTGGTCAACGGAGTTGGTCCTCAGGGACGCAAGATCCTACTGGGCGAGGCCTGGAATGATGACCGTCCCGTTATGGTCACGGAGTTCGGTGGGATCTCGCTACCCCTGGATGCCGAGGATGCATGGGGCTACGCAGTTGTCCCCACTGTCGAGGCCTATGAGGAGCGCGTGAGTGGACTTTTCGATGCTCTTGAATCCTCGCCCATTCTGGCTGGCTTCTGCTACACACAACTGACGGATACCCGTCAGGAAACCAACGGCCTCGCCGACGAAAATCGCAATCCCAAGCTTCCACTGGAGGTTATCCGAGGATTCGTCACCAGTTCTGCTCGCCAGAGCGCGCAAATCCGGCCTCGCACGATTGTCGAGGCCAGTGCGGTCCTTGGTACCGATGAACGCAGCGCCGTTTCGCTGGCCTTTGAAGGTGATCGCGATGCCTAAAGCCCGGGTCCTCCGTCGCTGGGCAACGAACTTTGCTTTCACCCTGCCCTTCCTGATCTTCTACGGGGTCTTCATCCTCTTCCCCGTAGTCCAAGCGATTCTGATGTCTTTCTTCGACTGGGATCTGCTGGGCAGTACCCGGGAATGGATCGGGCTTGAAAACTACACCCACATGCTGGGTGGAACGGGCTTGGTCTGGGATATCAGCTCCATGTGGATTGCTCGACTGATCTGCTTGGCCTGCGGCGTGTATGTGGCCATCAAGGCAGTGCGTGAAAGTGACCTCAACTCAGGACGCATTCTGTTGATCGTCACTCTGATCGGCGCAGCAATTCTTTTGGGAATCCATCCGGGAGATAGCGGTTCCTGGTCTGATCCGCGTTTTTGGAACGCGATGAAGAACACTGCGGTCTTTACCTTGGTATCAACACCGATCATCGTGGGCCTTGGCCTGATCTACGCTCTGCTTCTTCAGCGCGGTGGGAAAGCCTCAGCTTTCTATCGCGCGGCGTTCTTCGTCCCCTATGTTCTTCCGGTTTCAGTAGCCACGCTGATCTGGGGCTACATGCTCAACCCTTCACGAGGCATCGTGGCTCGCTTCACCGAACACATGGGGTGGGGAACCATCGCTTGGCTGTCTGATCCCAAATGGGCAATGTCCGCAATCGTCGTGACAACCGTGTGGTGGACCGTCGGATTCAACCTCATCCTCTTCGGTGCGGGATTGCAAGACATTGATCCGACGCTGTACGAGGCCGCAAGCCTGGACGGCGCGAACTCTTTCCAAAAGTTCGTCAGCATCACACTTCCCGGTCTGCGCCACGCAACGGTACTGGTCCTGGTCACCCAGATCATCGCCTCGTTCCAGATCTTCGGCCAGGTCAACATCATGACGGCCGGAGGCCCGGGTGGTACAACCGACGTTTTGGTTCGCTATATCTACCAGACCGGTTTTAGAGACACTCAGCTTGGCTATGCCTCGGCAATGTCCCTGGTGCTCTTCGTCCTGATGGTCTTCATTTCTTTGATCCAATTCCTGATCTCACGGCAAAGGAGCCGCTGACATGCGCGAGAAACTCAAGTCGTGCGGCTACCACGTCGTCATGATGGCACTTGCTCTGCTGTGGCTTATCCCGCTGCTGTGGACGCTGGTGATCTCCCTGAGCTCGAACTCATCATTGAAGACGAACTCGCAGATCCTTGTGCCCACAGAACCGACCCTGTCGAACTATGCCGATGTTTTCCGAACTGGCTTGGCTGGTCGATGGTTCCTCAACTCGATGATTGTGTCGATCACTGCCACGGTCATTACGGTGATCATCTGCGCCGCTGCCGGTTATGCATTCGCGAAGCTTCCCTTCCCGGGGCGAACCATTGTTTACGGACTGACCTTGGCCGGGATGATGGTTCCCAAAGAAGCGATGTTCGTTCCCCTCTTCATGATGTTTTCCGAGGCCGGGCTGGCGAATTCCTACATTGCGCTGATTTTCCCCCGCGTGGCCTTCCCCCTGGGCGTTTTCATCATGACGCAGTTCTTCTCTCAGGTGCCCAGCGAAATGGAGGAAGCCGCGCAGGTTGATGGGGCTTCGCCCGTGAGGATTTTCTTCTCCATCATGGTGCCCCTTGCGCGGCCGGCTCTGATCGCGCTTGCGACCTTCTCCTTCGTTCAAACCTGGAATGACTACCTGTGGCCATTGGTCTCGGCGACAAAGCCCGAAATGTTCACGGTGACGACCGGTTTGGCCTCCCTGCAGGGAACCTTCGCACAATCGACGGAATTGGGTTCGCTTATGGCCCGAGGAATTGTCGGTGCGGCACCCCTGCTCATCGTCTTCCTGCTGCTTCAGAAGTATCTGATCCGAGGAATCTCACTATCCAGTGGCGATAAGTAGGCATCGCCACCTGCGCCACACGCCTGATCGTCACTGTCGGGAAAGGGAAACCCGGCCTCGGCAATGAGGATCTTACTCACACGAAAACTCACCATTGACCACACAACGAAAGGCATGACAATGCGACAAGGACGCGCACTGACACGTCACGCGGGAATCGGTGCATGCGCACTGGCGACGACCGCGCTCTTTGTACTCACCGGATGTGGAGTGAACTCCGCCTCCTCCTCGAAGACTGTTGATGGAGCGGCAATTGCTTCCGTCAGCGATGACGACCTCAAGGGAACCACCATCACCATGGCTCGCTTCTTTGGCGACTGCCAGGAAAAGACCGATGGCGTCACTGACCTGTCCAAGGCCAACAGTGAATGCACAGCCATCTCGATCCTCACCAACAAGTTCAATGCAGAGAACAAGTGGGGAATCAAGGTTGAGCGTATGGGTGGTGCCTCGTGGCACAGCTACTACGACTCGCTCAATGCCGCTCTGGCCTCGTCGGATCGCCCCGACGTGGCGATCATGCACGGCTCCAACCTGCCCGACTACGCGGCAAAGGGCCTGCTCATGGAGGTGCCCGATGGAATGGGTATCGACCTTTCCGGTTCCACAAAGCCTGCTTTGGAAGCTGTGACCTACAAGGATAAGAAGTGGGCAGTTCCATTCGACACCCACGCCATTATCAGTCACCTGAACATGGATATCCTCTCCCAGGCCGGATTGGTCGGTGAGGATGGCACCTACAAGCTTCCGACTTCGCCCGATGAGCTCCTTGCTCACGCAAAGGCCGTGAAGGAGAAGACCGGAAAGAACTACATCGATATCGCTCTGTCGAAGGATCCGATGGGTGAGCGCTTGTGGATGACTCTGGTTCAGCAGCAGGGTTCGGACATCATTTCCGCGGACGGAACCAAGGCAAATATGAACTCCTCGGAGGCGAAGACCTCGCTGGAATTCATCAATACCCTGGTTAAGGAAGGCTACACCACCGTCAACCACGACTACGATGCCTCGGTTCAGGGCTTCCTGCGTGGTGAATCAGCAGTGATGTACAACGGTGTGTGGGCGGTTAACCAGTTCACCGCTGAAGCACCCTTTAAGTACGAGACCAGTGACGCACTCATGCTCTTCAAGGACAAGGCAACTTGGGCGAACTCCCACGTGTGGACCGTTCCCGTCTCGGCTAAGCCCGATGCGAAGAAGTATCGTGCGGCCTTTGAGTTCGCCAAGTTCCTCAATGAGCACACCGGTGACTGGGCAATCGCAACAGGTCACATGCCCTCAACTGAGAAGGCTCTGAACTCTCCTGAGTACCTCAATGCTCCGCACCGTTCGCAGTACCTGAAGACCGCGACGACCTACGCCCGCATGGCACCGCGTGTCGAGGCCTGGCCGAAGATCGCCGATCAGATCCAGGAGCAGATCGAGGCCACCTGGCTGAACGGAGCTGCAGTCGATACGACTCTGGACAAGCTGCAGGAAACTGCTAGTTCTTCACTGAAGTAGCGAGGGGCAGCTGCTGCTCGTAGTAGCGCAGAGTAGCCGGGGGCGGAGGCGTGAGCCTTTGCCCCCGGCATACGTTTGTGCTGTCCGCTCTTGCCCCCCTCCACACGAAGTCGCGAAATGACACAGCTTATACCCTGTGTCTTTTGCCGACTTCGTGTGTCATTTGCGGGGGGGAGGGAGGCACGAGGCGTCGCACCGAGCGATCAAGCGAAGAGCCTCTCCAAGTCGGGTGTCCACGGCTCTTGTGGAAGTGCTCGTAGCGTCTCGACGTCCATCGATTCAAGAAGCTGCGAGGCCGAGTGAACCCCTTCAACGCCCATCGAACGAGCTAGAACCTCGATGATCTGGGCGATGCTCACTCCTTGCTCTGCCAGTTCTTCGATGGTCACTGCGCCGTCACGCTTGGCTAGGCGTGCCCCCGAGGCAGACAACACCAGCGGAACGTGAACGTAGGTGACCTCAGGGTAGCCGAGCAATCGTGCAAGTACAGCTTGGCCGGGGGACTGAGATAAGAGATCATCTCCGCGAACGACCTGATCGACGCCTTGGAAGGCGTCATCGACAACAACCGCCAAGTTATAGGCAGGGGCGCCGTCAGAGCGCTGAATAACGAAATGGTCAACGGGCCCCGTGTAATCGCCGAAATACTCATCATGGACAGTCCACTCGGCGACGGGAGCTTTCAAACGCAACGCGGGACGGCGCCCTTCGGCGGCAAATTCTTCACGCTTTCGGCTGATTTCGGCCTCGCTCAGGTGCAGGCAGGTCCCGGGGTAATGGCCAGGCGGAACGTGCGGTGCGGATGCAGCTTCACGGATGTCTTTGCGCGAGCAGAAGCACTCGAAAGCGTAACCCTCGTGGAAGAGGCGCGCGACGGCCTCGTCGTGGACCTGCGCGCGAGAGGACTGGATCAGTACCCCGCCATCCCAATCGATTCCCAGTGCGGTTAGCTCGTCGATTTGGCGTTGCGTGGAGCCCGAGCGCACGCGATCGATGTCCTCGATTCGCAGGACGAACTTCCTTCCGGTCGTGCGCGCCCACATCCACGCCAGCAGCGCCGTGCGGAGGTTCCCCAGGTGCAGGTCGCCGCTGGGGGAG
>CALHID010000058.1 GCA_938030835.1 uncultured Actinomyces sp.
AGGTGAAGAGCGCTTTGCCTCTGAGAGTGAGCGTACTTCGGTCCTTGAGCCCGCAGACGCGGATGCGACTCGCGTAATGGAGAGCGGTTACGCAGAGGATCCCTCGTATGTTGATCCCGAGGCCACGCAGGTTTATCCCCAGACCGTTGCCGACTCGCGGGGCTGGGAAGGCCAAAGCGGGGGAGGGGAAACTGCTTATTTGCCCCCCATCGCTCCTACGGCCTCGTCAATGGGAACAAGCTATCTTCCCGCAGAGGATGGATACCGTCAGGCGGCAATCCCTCCGAATGTCGAGTTCGTGACGGAACAACGTCATTACGAGTGGCAGCACCTGAAAACTGCGAATTTCATTGGACTTATCGCGTTGGCCGCGCTTGCTCTTGCACCTATATATATGGGGATGAGCGGGCTGATCCTTGTCGGCGTGATCACTGCTATTTTCGCGGTGCTCGGTGGCGCATACAGATGGCGTGAAAACCGCCGGATCCGCAATCAAGAGGTTCGTTCCAGTGACAACTGGGCAGCGCTTGGAATGCTTCCCTTTACGGGACTCGGAGCGATACTGTCGACGGCAATTGGCCTTTTCCCGGGCACGGCATTGGCTTGGGGGCAGTGGGTTCTCTTCTCACGTGATTTCTACGCGGAGATCGGCTGGTCAATCCATTCGGGCTTTTTTGCAACCAGGTTGGGAAATCCCGGTATTTCGTGGTTCCCGCTGATCGTGACGGGGCAGACGCCTATTCAGTCTGATTCTTGGCTAGCAATGAATCCATCCTGGGTTCTGCTGACGTGGGTGCTGACAACGATTTCCCTGTGGGGAATGTGGGTGATGCCAACGGGACGTCCGCTTCGTACTGGCCTGAGCGTAGCTGTGCGGGTCTGTGCGCCGCGGGTATGGATGCAGGTCATACTTGGGCTGATTGGTGTGCTTGCTATCGCGGTTATCCTCGCGGGAAATTTCTAACTGACCGGTTGTAGATCGTCCGAGGGGGACGGTTATGTCAGTGACCTTCTGGAATTAAACGCGTAGCATCAGCGTTGGGATTGTGCGTCGGTGGGTAATGCTCGCTAGGCTTGGATGCACATCAACAGAAAGGCCCAGACAATGGCAAAGCCGTCTCGCTCGCAGGAAGTGCGTGAGAAAGCTCAGCAACTGCGTGAGCAACAGGCACGTGCGGATCGTCGAACCCGAAACATCATCATCGGGCTGGTCGCACTGATTCTTGTTGTGATCATTGGCGCGATCGCCGCGGTGATCATTCAGTCGAACCACAAGAAGGCTCAGGACAGCCAAGCTGCTACCGCCGCCATCGGATCCTACGGGGACGGCGGACCGATTGTGGTTTCTCACTTGGGCATTGGCAAGATCGATGAATCTCTTCCGACGCTGACGGAATACTTTGATTACTCCTGCCACGTCTGCGCAGCCTATGACGTTGCCTTCGGTGAACAAGCCACTCAAGATGCTCTCGATGGCAAATTCAATATCAAGTACCAGCCGGTGAATACGGTGAAGGCGCCCTATCAGTACGCCGCAACCACCGCTTCTTTGATAGCCGCGCAGAAGGTCGATGCTCAGACTTGGGGCAAGTTCCACAATGCGCTTCTTGCTTACTTCAACGAGGCCTACAACTCGGGTAACGGCTCCGTTGTTCAGGACCTGTCGAAGTCAGCCAAGCAGGTCAAGACCATTGCATCGCAGGTTGGAATTCCCGAGGATGTTGTGAATTCCTTCCCCGAGAATGGCGTTGATGAATACCTGACCAAGACCACTCAGGCGTGGGGAAATGCCACCTACGAGGGTCGCAGTCCCAATTCCTTGGGTACTCCCGAGTTTGTTATCAATGACAAGACTGCTCTGGACTTCTCGAAGCTTGGTGTGACCAAGGTCGATGGTATCTACCCGGCAATTCAGCAGCAGCTTGCTGCCGCGGGAACGGCGTCTGCTTCGAAGTAAGGGGCAATGTGATCCCCTAGGGTGATCGCGCTTTGGACCTTAAAGTGTTAGGGCGCGTGCGTGACCTTGTCGCGTACGCGCCCTTTCTTTGTAGCTGCGGGGGATGAACGCTTGGGCGTAGCGTTTTCGTATTGATGCTCAGCTTGTTTTGAGGGCCTAAAGATGGCGTGTGAGCCACATTGCGGTTTTAAATTCGTCTTTGCGGCCTCAGTCATGGCAAACTATGTGGGTTGCCACCTTAGCTCAGTTGGTAGAGCACCCGCCTTGTAAGCGGACGGTCGTCGGTTCGAGTCCGACAGGTGGCTCCATTTTTTTATTCGGGAGACCGACTCCTATTTTTCCCTGTGTTTTCAAGCTTTCGAAATGTTTTTGAATCTCATAAATTTAGGTTGTCGAAGGAGCAATTGCTCCGTTGGCGCGGTAAATTTGCAATTGTCGATCCAGATCACGCAAAGGCGCGCCTAGTTGACAGGAGAGAGATGGACGGACTCATCTCATTTGCTCTAGGACTCTTAACGTT
>CALHID010000059.1 GCA_938030835.1 uncultured Actinomyces sp.
ACTTCGCCAAGTCGGTGCTCGAAGCCGCAGTTGCTTCCGGTGCTTCCGATGTTGACTCACTGCTCGCAGCCCCCATGGGCGACTCCACCGTTAAGGATCAGCTTGATGCTATGGCCGCTGTCATCGGCGAAAAGCTTGAGATCCGCCGCGTGATCCGCGTTGAGGGCGAGAATGTTGATCTCTACCTGCACCAGACCAGCCCTGACCTGCCTCCTCAGGTTGGCGTTTTCGTCGTTACCGACGCAGCAGGTGCAGGCGTTGCTCACGATATCGCGATGCACGTTGCCGCTTACATGCCCGCCTACCTCGATCGCGACTCGATTCCGGCCGATGTCCTCGACAAGGAGCGCGCAACCCTCGAGAAGATCACCCTTGAGGAAGGCAAGCCCGAGCACATCGTTCCGAAGATCGTTCAGGGACGCCTCGAAGCGTTCTACAAGGACAACTGCTTGGTCGATCAGGCATTTGCCCGCGATCCTTCAAAGTCCGTCGGACAGGTCCTGCGCGAGGCTGGTGCAAAGGTCACCCAGTTCGTGCGCGTCCACGTCGGCGCCTGATTTCGTGTGATGGCCCCGCTTCTGGCGGGGCCATCGCCCTATCTCTTTCGACTCAGCACATATTCAAAGGAGAAGAATCCATGCCAGCTGCTCGTCGTGTCCTGCTCAAACTCTCAGGTGAGGCTTTCGGCGGAGGTTCCGTCGGCCTCGATCCCACGGTAGTCCGGTCGATTGCTGAACAGATCGCAGATGCCGTTCGCGCAGGGATCCAGGTTGCAGTCGTCGTTGGTGGCGGTAACTTTTTCCGCGGTGCTGAGCTCTCTCGTCAGGGGCTTGATCGCTCACGCGCCGACTACATGGGAATGCTCGGAACCGTCATGAATGCACTGGCGCTTCAAGACTTTATTGAACAATCCGGTGTTCCCGCTCGTGTCCAGAGCGCTATTGCCATGCAGCAGGTTGCAGAACCTTACATTCCTCTGCGCGCAATCCGTCACTTGGAGAAAGGCCGTGTCGTCCTGTTCGGCGCTGGCGCGGGCCTTCCATATTTCTCCACCGATACCGTTTCCGCGCAGCGAGCCTTGGAAACTCATTGCGATGAACTGCTTGTCGCGAAGAATGGCGTGGACGGTGTCTATGATGACGATCCCCGTATCAACCCCGATGCGAAGAAACTTGACTTTGTCACCTACCAAGATGCCTTGAGTCGAGGCCTGAAGGTTGTCGATGCGGCAGCGTTTGCTCTTGGGCAGGAAAACGGTCTCACGATGCGCGTCTTTGGCATGTCCGAAGCTGGTAACGTTACTGCAGCGCTACGAGGCGAAAAAATCGGTACGCTTGTGCTCAGCGAATCACACTGAAAGGAACACTTCCGTGATTGATGACATCCTGCTCGAAGCAGAAGACAAGATGGATAAGACGGTCGAGGCTGCCCGCCACGAGTTTGGAAATATCCGTACTGGCCGTGCAAATGCTGGCATGTTTGAACAGCTCTTGGTGGACTACTACGGTGCCCCTACTCCCATGCAGCAACTCGCTTCTTTCCAGATTCCCGAGGCCCGCACGGTTCTGATTTCTCCTTTCGACCGCACCGCGACTCAGGAAATCATTAAGACCCTGCGTGAGTCGGATCTGGGCGTCAACCCCACCGATGACGGCAATGTTGTCCGCGTGGTTCTGCCTGCGCTGACTGAAGAGCGTCGTAAGGAATACGTGAAGCAGGCTAAGAACAAGGCCGAAGACGCTCGCGTTTCTGTTCGCTCGATCCGTCGTAAGGCTAAGGAAGCTCTTGATCGCCTGAAGAAGGATGGCGATGCAGGTGAGGATGAGGTCGAACGCGCAGAAAAGGCCCTCGAATCCGCCACGAAGGCACGCGTTGAGCTGATCGACAAGCTTTTGGCTACGAAGGAAAGCGAACTCCTGACAATCTGATGTCGGCTTCATCCCATCAACCGCGTCCCTCAGTGTTTTCGCGCGTCTTCTCTCCGGAGCCGCGCGAAAACACTCAGCCACTTGCACCCACCGGGCGAGCGGGAAGGAACCTTCCGGCAGCAGTTTCTTCCGCTGTTGTGCTGATTGCCCTTCTTGTCGCTTCACTGCTAGTTGTTCAAGGTGTTTTTGTTGCCTTTGTATGCTGCATTGCACTCCTCGGTTTATGGGAGTTGGGTGGGGCCTTTGCGCGTGTGGGGACACGTCTTGCCATGGCGCCGCTGTATCTTGGCGCAATTGGGATGATGGTGTGCGCGTGGTTCTTGGGACCCGAGGCCGTCACGATGGCGCTGTACTTGACGGTTTTTGCTGTCGTCGCATGGAGATTGGTTGATGCGCCGACTCCTTCCAGAATCACTGACATCATTGCGAGTGTTTTTAGCGCCGTCTACGTTCCTTTCTTGGCCTGCTTTGTTGTTCTCTTGCTGCGAGATTTTCGCTCGCCCGCGGTGATCGGTGTTTATGTCCTTGTCACCTGCTTCAATGACATCGGTGGATGGCTTGCGGGGATTATGTTTGGTAAACACCCCATGGCGCCGCGACTGTCTCCGAAGAAGTCATGGGAAGGCTTCATTGGTTCTTTGCTTTTCTGCATCCTCACTGGAATCGGCGGCTTCATGCTGCTGGGCGCAACGTGGTGGTGGGGTGTTATTGCCGGTGTCTGTGGCTGCGTATGTGCGACGATCGGGGATCTCACCGAGTCTTTGATTAAGCGTGAGGTTGGGCTCAAAGACATGTCAGCATTGATCCCAGGGCACGGTGGTGTGCTTGATCGTGTCGATTCTCTGGTGATGACCGCCCCGGTTTTCTATGTGATCTTTATTTTCGCTTTGCGTTAAGTTCGCATCTGAATGAAAGCACATGAGGATGCATGCGACTAGGCTATGCACGGGGAGAGGAGGAACAACGAATGAGCACAACCAATCGAGCAAGACGAGAAGTTCGCCCGACCGACCAGTTACCTGAAGGTGCAACCTCGCCTGACGCTAAGCCTCGAGTTACTTTTACAGCGCGTCGGCGCGGTAAGGCTCCTCGCCACCTTGCAGATTTTGATCAGAAGGAACGCAAGGAGTTTGTGTCCGAGGCCGGACTTCCTTCCTTCCGCGCTGATCAGTTGTCTCGCCACTACTTTGAGCGTCATATCAGCGATCCTGCCTTGATGACGGACATGCCAAAGAGCGCTCACGATCTTATTGAATCGACTCTCCTTCCACCTCTTGTCCGTGAGGTTGCTGTTCTGGAAGCTGATGGCGGGGAAACACTCAAGCACCTATGGGAGCTTTATGATGGTGCCCGCGTCGAATCTGTTTTGATGCGCTACACCGACCGTACGACGCTCTGCATCTCTTCCCAAGCTGGATGCGGTATGGGCTGCCCTTTCTGCGCTACGGGTCAGATGGGACTCACCCGAAATCTTTCAACCGCAGAGATCATTGACCAAGTTCGCGCTGCCCACCAGGCCTGTGAAGAAGGGCTGGTTGGGGGCTCTCCAACACACCTGTCAAATGTGGTCTTTATGGGAATGGGGGAGCCTTTAGCGAACTACAAGGCAGTAGTCGCAGCTCTTCACCGCATCATCGATCCTGCGCCTGCCGGTTTTGGTATGTCTGCACGGAACGTGACGGTTTCAACGGTTGGTTTGGTTCCCGCAATTGATCGTCTCTCTCAAGAAGGTCTTCCGGTGACTCTTGCGGTCTCACTGCACACCCCGGATGATGACCTTCGCGATGAGCTCATCCCTATTAATTCCAGATGGAAGGTGGGGGAGCTTCTGGACGCGGCGCGTAGGTACTTTGTGGCTACTGGTCGGCGAGTTTCTATCGAATATGCGCTGATTAAAGACATGAACGATCAGGTTTGGCGTGCCCAATTACTGGCAGATGAGCTCAATAAGAGGGGCAGGGGATGGGCACACGTCAATCCCATTCCTTTGAATCCCACCCCTGGTTCGATCTGGACTGCATCCACCCGTCGGGCGCAGGATGCATTTGTGAAGACGCTGCGAGACAATGGAATCTCGACAACGATTCGAGACACACGTGGTTCCGATATCGACGGGGCTTGCGGTCAGCTCGCAACGGCTGTTAATAACCGTGAGCGTGCACGTCAGAGTGCACGTGAAAATAGTGCACACGAAGAGGAGAAGTGATGGGCGACGCTTTCCCGACTACGGGAATTTTCCGGCGCGGTTACGGTAAGGATGCCGTAGATGAGTTCTTCATCGATGCTCGTCATGCATATGAAGGAGGGCTTCCGGCTGAACAGTTCAGTGCTGAACAGGTTCGTCAAGCATCCTTCCCAAGGCAACGTAATGGCTATGACACCCAAGCGGTAGATGCGGCAATGAGTCGACTCGAAGCTGCTTTTGT
>CALHID010000060.1 GCA_938030835.1 uncultured Actinomyces sp.
CTGGTCAAGATCCAGCCCATGAAGATGGCAGCTGCAGAAGGCGTCTGTGTCGATACTCAAGGCGCAGCATTTACCGTTGCTCAATTCGGCGACTGCCCCTTGGGCGATGACGGCAAGCAGCCGACCAAGTTCATTCAGGTTCCCGGCGTCGCTGCTTTCATGTCTCACAACTCCTTCTCTGCAGACGTTAAGGGTGTCGCAGATGAGCAGCAGCGCATGGTTGAGCTCCTCAACTCCAATGAGGATTTTGTCAAGACCTACGGCGACGCGAAGCAATACGATTTCCGTCCCCCGCAGATGGTGACCTTCTGGACATTCCGCCTGATGATCGGTACTGCAGCATTCTCCGCGGCACTCGCGCTGTGGGGCCTGTGGGCAACCCGTAAGGGACAGACTTCCGCATCGAAGGCCCTGGGGATCTTCGCGCTTGTTTCAATTCCCATGCCCTTCCTCGGTGCTTCTTTCGGCTGGATCTTCACCGAAATGGGCCGTCAACCCTGGGTTGTTGTTCCCAACCTTGCAGGCCTTGAAAGTGGCGATCCCGTCGGATCGGTCATGATGATGACATCTGCCGGTATCTCCAGCGCTGTTCCCGCTTGGCAGGTCCTGGTGTCGATGAGCGTCTTCTCCATCCTCTACGCAATCCTCGGTGTCGTGTGGTTCATCCTCATGAAGCGCTACGCCGTCGAGGGACTCCACCCCCGCCCCAAGGACGCTACCGATAAGGAAGCTGTCTCTGGCGCACTCTCATTCGGCTACTGAGGAAAGGAAAAACCATGACTTTGAGTATTTTGTGGTTCATCCTCATCGCTGTCTTGTGGACCATGTACCTGGTCCTCGAGGGCTTCGACTACGGAGTGGGAATGCTCCAGGGCTTCCTCGCACGCGATGATCGCGAGCGCACCCAAGCGCTACGCACAATCGGCCCTCACTGGGACGGTAACGAGGTCTGGCTGCTGACCGCCGGTGGCGCGACCTTCGCAGCATTCCCCGAATGGTACGCAACCATGTTCTCGGGAATGTACCTGGCACTCTTCCTCATTCTGCTGGCGCTCATCGTTCGCGTTTGTGCAGTTGAATGGCGCTCGAAGCTCAAGTCTGAGCAGTGGCGCAGTGTCTGGGATCGCGTTCACGCCGTCTCCGCTCTGCTTGTTCCCCTTCTTTTCGGTGTGGCATTCGCCAACCTGGTTCAGGGAATGAAGATTGAGGTCGTCACTCACGGAACGAACGCGGTCGTTGCACCTGCAGACGTCCCCTCCTCCCTCAATACAGCTGTTCACCAGCTGACCGGTGGTTTCTTCTCACTGCTCACTCCCTACACCCTCTTGGGTGGTCTTGTCCTGGTTGCCCTGTGCCTTGCTCACGGCGCTCAGTTCTTGGCCCTCAAGACCGAAGGTGACCTGCAGGAGCGCGCGAATGGTTTCGCAGCTCCCGCGACAGTGGTTGCCACTGCTCTGGCTGCGGTGTGGGTAATCTGGGGACAGTTCGCGTACTCAACGAACGTCTTGGCATGGATCCCGCTGCTCATCGCAGCGCTGTGCCTCATCGCCTCGACTGTCTTCTCGCAGGCTGTCTTGCGTAACGAAGGTCTGTCCTTCCTCTTCTCCTGCCTCGCAATGGCCGGAGCAGTTGCATGGATCTTCGCAGCAATGGCACCCAACGTCATGAAGTCGAGCATTGATCCCGCTTATTCGCTGACCATCGCACAGGCCTCGTCGACTACGGGAACTCTCACCGTGATGTCGATCGTTGCTCTCTGCTTGGTCCCCGTGGTTCTTGTCTACACCGCGTGGTCCTACTGGAAGTTCCGTTCTCGCGTTTCTTCCTCGGATGTTTCAACGAATACCGGTTTGATCTTGAACAAGATCCGACTGGATCAGAATTTCCTCGCGGGCTGATCGTCCGCAGCACTGGTGGCCTCGGGAAACCGGGGCCACCAGTTTTTTCACCGAGCAGGACCTTCTCCAAGGACAGAAAATAGAAGAATGCGCCCACTGGACCCCCGTCTTCTCAAGTACGCTTCGAGCGCGCGTCGTCATATCATCCTCATTTCAATCTTGGGGATTGTGACGGCAGTCTTGGTGATTGCACAGACCCTTGCTCTTTCTGCTGCCCTCTCCCCCGCTGTCACATCCGGTGCATCACTTGCCCAAGTACGCACGCCGCTTCTTCTCTTGGTCGCTATCGTTATCGTGCGCGCAGCAGTCATCGGAGTTCGCGAGGCCTTGGGACACCGAGCAGCAGACCGGACAATCCGAGAATTGCGTGGACGCGTCCTGACACACATCTCAAACCTGGGGCCACGCTGGCGCGCCACTCACGGTTCCGAGGCCTCGACGCTCCTTTCCCGAGGCCTGACAGACCTCTCCCCATACTTCGTCGACTACCTTCCCCAGTTGGTCCTCACAGCAACTGTGACTCCCCTAGCCCTGGCGACAATCCTTTTCCTTGATTTCTGGTCAGCCTTCATTGCCGCAATCGTTGTTCCCCTAATCCCAATTTTTATGGCCTTAATTGGGCGTTTCACCCAGAGCGCTTCCGCAGAAAAACTGGAAACGATGCAGAGCCTGGGCGCGCAAATGCTGGATTTGATTGCAGGACTGCCGACCCTTCGCGCTTTGGGCCGTGAAAGTGCTCCTCGAGCGCATTTAGAATCTCTCTCACGCTCTAATACGCGCGCAACAATGTCGACGCTGCGCATTGCTTTTCTCTCTGGTGCGGTGTTGGAGTTTCTCTCCACGCTCTGCGTTGCCCTGGTGGCCGTCGAGGTCGGCTTCCGAATGGTTTTCGGTCATGTTTCTTTATTCACCGGCCTAGCGGTCATCATGCTCGCACCTGAAGTTTTCGAGCCCCTTCGTCAGGTCGGAGCTCAGTTCCATGCCTCCGCAAATGGTGTCGCCGCGGCAGAACGAGCCTTCGAGATTTTAGAAACCCCCATTCCTTCATTGGGTGAAGACTCGGAAGACGAAGACTTTCAGGATGATCACGGTATCGACTGGGCTTCAGCTGCCTTCTCATTGCGCAATCTTTCGATTGAGGCACGCGGCACTTGGGCGCCTGCAGGGTTGAACGCGGATATCCTGCCAGGAACGCTGAGCGTCCTTGCGGGCCCCTCAGGCTCAGGAAAGACCAGCACAATTTACGCACTGATGCGACTGCTTCCGATTCAGAGCGGACATCTCATGGTCTGCACCCACGAAGGAGAAGAAATTCCCCTTCAAAACGTTCCCAAAGAAACACTGTGGAAAGCCATAACCTGGGTACCGCAGCACCCCTCTTTGCTTCCCGGAAGCTTACGCGAGCAGCTTCCGCCTTCAACAGAAGAAGAACTCGAGGCTGCCGCAGCACTTTGCGGATTCAGCGAAGTTCTGGACACGCTTCCTCAGCGTTGGGATTCACAAATTGGCCAAGACGGGGCCGGTCTTTCCGTTGGACAACGGCAACGTTTCGCCCTTACCCGCGCTTTGCTAGCACAAACTCCCATTGTCATCTTGGATGAACCTACCGCCCACCTGGATGCTGTGAGTGAAGAGATCGTTTTGAAGGCAATGGAGGCTCTGCGCACGAAAGGTCGAACGGTCATTGCGATCGCACATCGTCAGGCTCTTATCGATGCAGCAGACCACGTGATCAGCGTTCATTCGCGGGTTAAGGATCAGGCCGAATTGGCAGAAGTTGGAGGAGAGCAATGAAAATGCGAATTCTCACTTCTGAGGAAGCATCCTCCTTGCGATGGGCATTGTCACTACTCCGAGTTGATAAGTGGCGTTTTATCGGTGCACTCCTTCTGGCAAGCCTAGGAATTGGTTCATCGATCGCTCTGGGTGCAACATCTGCTTGGCTCATTGCACGAGCGTCACAGATGCCTCCCGTCTTAGTGCTTTCTGCCGCTGCAACATCAGTACGTCTTTTTGGCGTCTCGCGTGCCCTTTTGCGTTATGTTCAACGCCT
>CALHID010000061.1 GCA_938030835.1 uncultured Actinomyces sp.
AACCTCGGACGGAGCGCTCTACGAGCACGAGTTCCTTCCCCGCGGCACAAGGTTCGACATTCGCATCACCGCGGAGGGGCGCGATGGCGAAAAGATGGGACGCGAACAGTCGGATGGGATTCCGGGGCCTGCGCCCTCCAAAGCTATTGAGTTGCTCCTTCACCTCATCCTTTCCCTCTTCAAGAGCGAAGCAATTTCGCTGGGTGGACGCACTGGGTCCGGGCAGGGAGCCATCAAGGTCCAAGAGTCCAACAAGAAACGCCAAGGGTCCAATGAGGAGCGCCAAGATTCTGACGATCAATATCTGCGAATAGTCGGCAAGTCGAAGGGGATCGAGGGGAAGAGACTCGTCGATGTCGTTAATCCACTGACGGGTGCGCTAACCGAAGGGCCAGAATCGTCTAAGGGCACAGACAGTTCTGCTTGGGTAGGCACGCAGCCCGCACGCATCAAGATCACTTGGTGGTCGCCCACCGGCATTTTCGTCGCCGAGGATGACGATCTGACGAAGCAGCGCAAGACTGCGGAAGATGAGAATAAGAAGAAGGGTATCAACGAGGAGGTTCACGAGGTCATTTATCCGCTCCGGGACCCATCTGAGGAGTGGGAGAACGCCCAACTCCTCATACCGGGAACCTCGATTCGTGGTGCGCTGCGCTCACGGGCCTCGCGCATCGCACGAACGGTCCTCGCAGCGGAGGCGGAAAACAAATTGACTCCGTTTACGTCACATGATGTCCACGAGCAGATCGCCGCAGAACCGAACCTGGTCCGGTACATGTTCGGCAGCACCGAGTACCGTGGCGCGATCACCGTTCACGATTGCCGGTCCAAGAAACGCGGCACGCGCGTCGAGGTCAAGCACAACGCGATTGATCGGTGGACAGGCGGCGTGATCGACGGCGGTCTCTTCACTGAGGCCATGTATCTGGGCACCGAATGGGAGCCGATCCAGATCGATATTGATCTGCGCCAGCTCCTGAACAACATCGAAGCGGAGAAGGGGCCGGAAGACGATGGCAAGACCGTCGGCGCCGACGAAACAGGGATTGGTTCGGAAGATCGCGAGCAGTCGAAGCCTACTCACGCGGACTACGCTCACGCCGCCTACGTGTTGCTCGGGCTGGTGCTCGCCGAGTTGTCCGCAGGCACGCTCCCCTTGGGTAGCCGATCGACGCGAGGCCTGGGCCAGGTCGTCGTCTCATCGATCGACGTCCGTGGTTGCACCTGGGACCACGTAGAAATTCCGGCGAAGACGCTTTCCGGTGGCGACGCATTGAAGCATCCGGGAACCGCAGCAAGCAGGCCAACGCAGGACAGATACGACGCACAACGCAAGCTTGCAGGGGAGGTCCTGGAATATTTGCGGGAAAAGATCAAGGGCGCGAAGAACTGGTCGGAGCGCCTAGAGAACGGCCCAGGAGCCGCGCGTAAACAATCTGAAGGGACGAGAGCCGCCGATGACTGACAAGAATCAGAAAGCGATGCTGACACACTCATCTATCCCCCCGGTTTCTGGTGACACGCCATGCCTGGACGTCTTCCTCTGCTATGTGCACACTCATTTGGGTGAGGACGTTCAGGGCCTGGCGTTCGCGACTAACGGGACGTCGATCGTGTTAGGTTTCGATAAGGAATCCTCCGCCGAGGCACCGAAGCTCTCGGTTGCGCCGATCGATGGGCGAAAATTCGATCCGACGAAGCTATTCGAGCTGCGCCTGTGGGTACCGGTGAAACTGCC
>CALHID010000062.1 GCA_938030835.1 uncultured Actinomyces sp.
TGGAGCGGGGTCGCCTGGCGATGATCTACATCATCGCCTACGACATCGCCGACAATAAGCGGCGCCTCCGCGTCGCCAAAACACTAGAATCCTGGGGCTACCGCATCCAAGAATCCGTGTTCCAGCTCCGCCTCGACACCGCCACGCTGGCGCGCGTGCGCTCTCGGCTTGCCGCCCTCATTTCAGAGGGTGACGACGTCATCCACATCTACCCCATCTGCTCATCCTGCGCCGACCACGCCGACATACTCGGCGCAGCCATAGCGCTGGACGATGTGGGCTTGTGCCGGGGAGTGTGGTGAAGGTTGGTGCTGGTAGGGTACGCAGATCGTATAGCCCGTACAGGTGTGTTCACTTAAGAGTATGCTACGGTTTTCTTCCGACCGACATCGGTTTCTCCCAGTTATCGTCAGCCAAAGATGTGGGTGCTAAGCCATGTCCGTTCTTAGGAAGGGCATTCTTAGGGTTAGTTTGATTATTCCACTGGTTTTCGTCAAGACGCATATATCGAACGGGATGCTCTGCTGAATAACCGACGCAGGAACGTAAGAATGCCTTCGCAGCGGAAGTACTAGATAGTTCCATGTAAAAGCCATCTGCCTGCTCGATGAAGGACTCATAGTTCCAACGCCACTCGGGCTCTGTCAAATAGCCGCTCGGTGCGCCTAGGCAGCCGATAAGTTCTTTGTAATCGGTAATGAGTCCCAAGGGGCCATCATCCTCTGCTGTGGTTCGGTATACGGATTGGGGACAACAATCAACTTTTACGATGCCGAGACCAAGAGGTTTTCCCATTCCCATGCGCAAATAACCGGTGGGGGTTTCGTCTGAAGGGAGAGCATATTTGCCGAGTAGATCAGAGCTGAGGATTAACAATAGAATTTGGAGTTCAGTAACTGATAGGCCCTCGAATCGCAATGTGCAGCTGAAGCTCTGCCCTTTAGGTATCCAGGAAATAGCCTGAGAGTGTGCTTCGTGATTCTTCTCCTGTACCTCGCCATTCAAACTGCTTTCGTTTTTGAAGGTTGAGAATTTTGCTCGGCTTGTGATTCCATCCCTGCTACCAAGGTCCGTTTGTGAAAAAGGATACACTGCTGCACCGAGAAAGTCGCCTGGTGAGAAGTAATTTGACCGTGCTCGCCCTGCGATAGGGTGACCTTCGCGCGTGGTGAGAAATCGTCGTGCTGAACTTTCTTTTGGTGGAAGCAAGGGATGGAGATGTGGTTTCTTAATATCTTCTACCTTTTCGACACCGCTTGTATCTATGTAACTAATCGTGATTCGCCCTTTTAGCGCTGTGTGTGCTGGCCTCTCTATGTCGCTGTCTTGTGATGCGAAGCCGAATAGTCTGTCTCCGGGCGAAGTGGTGTCGAGCCTTGATGAGGGTAGAATTTGCTGTTCTGCCGCGAGGGATCGAGGGCTCATCTGGTAGCTGCGGCGCCCAACTTGTGTTGGTAAAAGTTCGCTAACTTTTCCGTTAGTGTCTACGCGTGCGTACGCAAGGAGGCCGTCGGTATTGATTGTTGACTCGGGTTCACTGTTGTCCTGAAGATTAATTTCAAAGCGACCATATGAGTCCTGTTTTTTTGTGGTAGTTTTCGTTGGATCATATGAGTACGACTTGATAATCCGTGCGTAATCGCTGACAAGTTTATCGTCGAGTGTAATTGGCTCGTCGTTTTCTCCGTCTGCAAAGAAAATGAATTCTGATTTTTTTCCAGTATTTGCAACTGTTCCGTTTCTGAGTTGCGTATCGGTTTGCGTTGCATAGAACCAACCTGTGTGTTCCGTTTCTTCGGTGAGTTCTTCGGAGATCCAGGTAGGTATCGTCAAATGCGTATATGATGACTTGTCGGTTTTCTTTACCTGCGTGACGTAGTATGCATCGCCAATTTGCTTCGCCTTAAAGTGAACGAGTGCTCCGTGTCGTAGGATTTCCCAGGCTTCCGAGTTCTTGAGTAGTTTCCGCATCTTCGATGCGCCTTGTATCTCTTCATGGGTTATAACATGGGCGTACTTACTTCCATTGTTTCCGTGTAGGAGGGTAGCTTTTTTGTCGCCATGTGAAAATTGGTCACTTAGGCGAATTGGGACAAGGTTAACTGCTGCCGCTGGGTCGGCTCGGTATGTTAGTGGGGATCTATGTTGTCCGAAGACGCGAAAACGTGATGCGGTTATTCTCTCGTAGGCGTTCGCTATCATTCCTTTGATCATTGTGGGGGAGATGAAAGGCGCATTTGTCACGGGATCCCTTTGAATCTCAATGGTTGATGGCCCACCGGTTTGTCTTGTTTGTTCACCAAAGACAAGAGCTGTTACTGTCTGTATCGTGACCTGAAGTTCCCCTGAGAATGTGTCGGCGGCGAGATGGTCTAATGTTATTGGTGTTCGATCTGACAGGAACTCGCCCAGTCCGTTGGTGTCAATGTCTTCTACTTTGGTTTCTTTCCTGCTTGTTGAGATCGAAGGTCTAATCACTGGAATTGCGTTCACTGACGAGTGAAATTTGAATCTATTTTGAGTCATGACTGGTTCCAATCTCCCGTGAATAGCTGGTCGACTACGACCGTGTTTCCGAACTTATCTTCTTCTCGAATGAACTCAACTGCCGTCATCGGCTTTGTAGTGGTATGTGCCTGGTCCTGTTCTTCCTGACCGGTGGTTGGTTCCGAGGCGGAATCCGCATTATTGCTCGTAGTAGACTCATGCTGCATATAACTCACCTTGTGGGCCCATCCGCTGACACATGGCTTTCCTGACTCCGAACCTTCGGATGATGCCTTGGGTGTGACCTCGGTGAGCATCAGCTCAACGGCACCCACACCGTTTACCCACCGGAATTCGTGAGCAAGCGTTAAGTCTGCGTTGTTATCGCCAATGACCTGCCAGAAACGTATCTCATAAGTGCGTTCGTCATCGAAGCGTGCGGACTTAACGTCCGGTATTCGACGCGCGCCGTTGGTTGCCCACACAATGCCGACGAATTTCTGCTCGGTGAACTTTGTATCGATGTGCTCAGCAAGCGCAGTGGCACTATCGATTATGTGATTGGTGGTCGTTAGAAGGCAAGGGACTAGGTTTGCTGCGGGAGAGCAGTAATCGATATTTGTCTCATTCATTGCTTGTTGCTCTCGTTAGAATCTGAGGCCTCGTTCGTGGGGTCTTCGAGCTTTTGTAAATGATCAGCCCAACCCTCATATGAGGGTTGTTCCTCTGTCTTATTTCTTAGATATGCCAGAAGTGCTGTTGCACCTCCGCGCGCATCGTCTTCACTGCTATCGTTGCGTTTCCACAAAATCGGTTCTGCTGGAGTATTCACGACTCGACTGTCAGCGCCGAACACGCTGATGCTGGTTACCTCAATTTGGCCGTGGCCTCGGGTTGTCCTGCCTCCGAGAGGAAGCGTACTTGCGCTAAGTTCCGCTAGAGCGATACATAGGAGACACCAGGACGCTCGGGCGAAGCGTAAACACTCATCAAGTGATAGCCCGCCGATACCCGATTCAGTCTTCACATTCTGAAGAAGACGTGTGGTGTCAACCTCGATTACGATGTCGTTCCACGTGGCATGTGGATAGGTCACCTCTTTGAACAGCAGCCCCTCGACGACTCCTCCTGTCCACCGGTCGATTGCATTATGAGTGACCGTGACTGACGGTCCGGTATCCTTCGTCGTACAGTCTCGGACTCGAACTGCCCCACGGTATTCGGTGGTACCGAACATGTAACGCACGAGCCGTGGCTCTTTGGCCAGTTGCTCGTGAATATCGATAGGTACCTGGTTGCCATCGCTATCTGCCTGAGTGAAGCTCTCGACCGGTGATGGGGGATTGTCGGCATACAGTACGGTCCGAGCGATCCGCGAGCACCTGGAGCGCAGTGCACCGCGAATTGAGGTACCGGGGATCAACAGGGGAGCTGCACTGTCCGTCGTGCTTTTGCCAGCAGTCTTAACCCTCAGGGGATGTTGGGTATTTCCGTCATCTGACTGAGGGTCGTGTACGAACACACCGGTTGGCGAGTTCCAGCTGATCCGCACCTGCGTCGGTCGAATACGTTGAGCTGCAGAGCTCTCTTGATTGCCATCGGATTCTGACCCCACCCACTTCCGAATCAGATTGATTGCAGTGTGCTCTGTCGATGCCACCTCCGGGCACTTCTCGCCGAAGGCAGAGATTACACTCGTCAGAATATTTCGTGCAAAGTCCGTACGAGCCTCGTACACCTCGTGAGAATCTTCGGGGTGATCGGGCACCTCGAAGGGAATCTCAACTTGTGACGTAGTGTCTGGCAATCCGATGAAAGATACTCGGGAGATCTCGATGAAGCCAAGGCCCCCGCCTGTCCCTCCGCCAAGAGGGAGGACTCCCTCGCAGAGGTCGGTGACGGCCATGGTCAGGAGAAGGATAGCTGCTTGCAGGCGGATCTTGAAGCCTGGAAGATCATAATCCTTGTCTGATG
>CALHID010000063.1 GCA_938030835.1 uncultured Actinomyces sp.
GCGGCCTGGACAACAGCCGCATAAACAAACCGTCAACAACTTGCGCACAGGCCCAGAGATGAAGGAGTAAGGTAGAGCTAAGCAAGGGCTAACCCCTCCCCATACAACCCTCACCGGCCGACCACAACCAACCCGCCATTCAATTAGACAGTTTGAAAAGTTGAAAAAACCAAGCGACTAGTTTGACTGTCAACACAAGGAGACTCCACCATTTATCTTGTACTTTTTGATTTGCCAGACAACTTGACAGTTGCGCATGACCTATCGAAACAGCTGTGTTACGGTCAGAGACGACAGTCACACACTAAACCAGTCAAGACTCAGCGAACGACTAGCGCGACATTCAAATTACGAGTGAGAAGACCATGAATACACGCGACATCACCGAAGATTCCACTAATGCACTACTAAGCGACATAACCAAATGGATCAATCAACGCAGCACATGGCAACGTAACATCTTCAAACGCCTGGCGCGGGAAGAAGAAATACCAGATAGTTACATTGCACAAATTGCAAAGCAGCTGACTGGCGGAAAACAAATCGACTTGGAGCAACCAGAGGTATCCATAACAGACCTAACCGAAAGTTCAGGCGAATTTGATTCACTAAAATTATTGAGCATCGGAAACCTCAAAGCGATCAACGCCCTCCTGGGAGATCAAACACTTACGTTTGAACAGTCCGGAATCACCATCATTTACGGAGATAACGGCAGCGGCAAATCCGGCTATGCGCGAATTCTCAAAAGACTCTCAGGAGCACAACATCAGGAAGAAATCCTAACCAACGTCTTCGAAAACTCCAAAGAAACACAATCTGCAGAAGTAACATACTTAGACAACGATCAACAATCCACAGAAGTATGGATGCAGAACCATAAAATCGGCCGACTGAAACAGATACACTTTTATGATGAAGCCTGTGGAAACCATTACCTACAAAAAGAAACGGAGCTAACATATCGCCCCTCAGCACTCACCCTGCTGGATAACTTCGCAAAACAAATTGAACGTGTAAGTAATGAATTCCAGAAACTAATTACAATTGAACAGGCAAAGACTTTCGCCCTGCCTGAGACCACTACGGGAACAAAAGCAAATTCGCTACTCAGCTCACTATCAGCAAGCACGAGCCCATCAGCAATCGCAACCATACTGAACGAGCACCCAAATTTAGAAGCTGAACTACAGGGATTGACACAGAGAAAAGTACAACTGGAAACAAGCAATCCAACTAAAGAAAAACTTGCCCTACAATCAGTCGCACGGGCAGCAGAATCACTATTGACACACATCAAACACATTCAAGAGAACGTCAACGCGGAGACACTCGAGGAAATTGCCTTTCTGAAAAAACGCGCATTAGAGCTTCGCAACTCAGCAAATACAGAAGGAATAGTGTCCGATACTCAGCTACCAGGCGTCGGCTCAACCACCTGGCGGGCACTTTGGAATGCAGCACGAGAATACTCGTTGAACGAAGCATATCCCGACACCGAATTTCCCTCCACCCGCGAAGGCGACTACTGTCTATTATGTCAACAGCCCTTGAATGTCGAAGCCAGACATCGTTTGGATCATTTCGAACGTTACATTAGTAGCAAGCTCGAGAAGGAAGCGCAAGCCGCTGAGAACAATTTTGAAGAAGCTCGAGTCAAACTAATTGACTTCGTGACAAATCCGCCTGATTTGCAAGCTTGGCTTTCAGCTATTCCAGAAGACGCTGAATTAAATACGGATCGGATTAAGCAATATATAGCTGACGCTGATCATGCACAAAGTCAGATGATAACATCACTCAAATCAAGCAACGAGCACACAAGAATTGACTACCCGACATTCGACACGACAGAAATTCAGAAACTTTTTCATGAATATGAAAGTCGTGCCGACAAGCTTGATCTTGCTTCCTTTCAAGCAGAACTTGAGGAAGTCAAAAAGAAGAAAGCAGAGCACGAAGACCTATTGCGCATCAAACTCGCAGAACAACAAGTCGTAGACTATATTCAGCACCTCAAACACTTACAGCTCTTGCGAACAAAACAAAGAGAGGCTGCAACTACACCAATCACTCAGCATATAAATAAGCTTGCAAGAACATATGTCACAGAAGCCATTAGCGAACATTTCGTCACAAAGGCTCGTGAATTGAGACTATTTCAAGTAGCACTATCAGACCCTAAGGGGAAAAAAGGATCGCTATTTCAACAGCCTACCCTCCGTAGCACGGACGGCGACACTCCGACGAGTAAAGCTTCAACCGTTAGCGTACTAAGCGAAGGCGAACAGACGGCAGCCGGATTGGCCGGTTTTCTGACGGAAGTATACTTTGATAACTCAAGGTCTTGCGTAATATTCGACGATCCAATGTCATCACTCGATCACCAGAGACGTGCCAGCGTCGCGCAGAATATAGTTAATCTTGCAGAAAACAGACAGGTAATCGTATTCACCCATGACCTCGTATTTCTTTCCGACGTAATCAAGCGCGCAAATTTTTGCGAAATTCCCATCTGTGAGCGGTCAGTTGAACGCGACGCACAAGATCGACCAGGACGGATTATCAACGAATTTCCTTGGAAGGCTAAGCGCGTAACAGAAAGAATTGAGGAACTTAAGATACTTCTTGACAGCATTAAAAAGGACAGACCGAAGCTTTCACGCTCCGACTATGAAAACAGGACTTCTGACTGGGCAGGAAAGCTATCAGAAACTTGGGAACGTCTTATTCGTAGCGAGATAATTTACAGAGTCGTTGACCGCGGCACCACCGAGGTGAAGCCGAAGATGGTTCGAATTCTAGCGAAAATTACAGAGGACGACTACAACGAGTTTCTTGCCGGCTACTATGCTGCTTCAACCTGGGCACGGAGACACGATAAGAGTGAGGAGGTCAGTTACGTTGCGCCCGAACCAAATGAAATGGAAACAGAAATAAATCGCTTGGCTGATACGGAAGCTCGCATCCATAAGTATGCGCGGTAGTGGAGCGACAAGGGAGCTTTTCATAGTTGGGTTTGGGTGGAGGCGTCTAGGCCTCATGTGATGAGGAGTATTCGGTGCTGGTAGTTGGTGGGGGTGCGGTAGCCTCTGGCGGTGCGTCTGCCTACTTCGATAATGTCCGTTGATGGCTTCGGTGGGGTGCGTTGCTGGCTCCGCCTGTGTCGAAGTAGGCGTCGAGGGCGTCCTTCCATTTGCGTAGGGTCCGGCCCAGGCTAGCGATTTCGGGGATGGGACACGTTGGTAGGCGCTCAACGAGATGAGCGGCCAGGCGTCGGCCTTGAGCGGGTGTGGCTTGATGAGAAGACGTCTCGCACTTGCTGGGCGCAGTGTTAGGCGACTTTGACACTACTTGTGTGCCTCATCTGCCGTGAAGGCTGCGCGGAGTCGTTCTTGTTGACGCTTCGT
>CALHID010000064.1 GCA_938030835.1 uncultured Actinomyces sp.
ATCGCGATAACCGCCGGAACAACGAGAACAAGAACGAGTACATCGAGCGCGTCGTGACCATCAACCGCGTCTCCAAGGTTGTGAAGGGTGGACGTCGTTTCTCCTTCACCGCTCTGGTTGTCGTCGGTGACGGTGAAGGCACCGTCGGTGTCGGCTACGGAAAGGCCAAGGAAGTTCCCCAGGCTATTTCCAAGGGTGTTGAGGAAGCGAAGAAGAACTTCTTCCGCGTCCCGATGATCCGCCGCACCATCACCCACGTTGTTCAGGGCCGCGACGCGGCAGGTGAAGTTCTGCTTCGCCCCGCCGCCCCCGGTACCGGCGTTATCGCCGGCGGCCCCGTCCGTGCAGTCCTCGAGGCTGCAGGCGTCCACGACGTGCTGACGAAGTCGCTCGGTTCTGACAACGCAATCAACATTGTTCACGCAACTGTTGCTGCACTGAAGCTTCTGGAACAGCCTGAAGCAGTCGCAGCTCGCCGCGGTCTTCCGCTCGAGCGCGTTGCTCCCGCTTCCATGCTCCGTGCACGCGCAGAAGGCGAAGCTGAAAAGCGCGCTGCCGCTGAGGCAAGCGAAGCTGATAAGGCTGCTGCGGGGGTGACTGAGTGATGGCAAAGCTGAAGATCACGCAGGTCAAGTCCAGCATTGGCGCCAAGCAGAACATGAAGGACACGCTGCGCACCCTCGGGCTGCGCAAGATCGGCCAGAGCGTCGTTCGTGAGGATGCAGAAACCGTTCGCGGTGCCATCCACACCGTTCGTCACCTGGTTACAGTTGAGGAGGTCGACTGACCATGGCGGACTCCACGAAGAACACCGGTGAGGAGCAGGGTCGCGTCGTTCGACTGCACCACCTGCGTCCCGCCGCTGGTGCAAAGACCGCGAAGACCCGCGTCGGTCGCGGTGAAGGTTCAAAGGGTAAGACCGCTGGACGTGGTACCAAGGGCACGAAGGCTCGTTACCAGGTTCCCGCAGGCTTCGAGGGTGGACAGATGCCCATCCACATGCGCCTTCCCAAGCTGCGCGGCTTCAAGAACCCCTTCCGCGTTGAGTACCAGGTCGTCAACGTCGGTCGTCTGCAGGAGCTCTTCCCCGAAGGTGGAAAGGTGACTGTTGAGGATCTCGTTGCACGTTCCGCAGTGCGCGACGGTTGGGCAGTGAAGGTGCTCGGCACCGGTGAGCTCACCGTTAAGCTCGATATCGAGGTCGACTCCTGGTCGGCTTCGGCAGAAGCGAAGATTACTGCTGCCGGCGGTTCTATCAAGACCCGCTGAGTGGTGATTGCCACGGGGGTGGCTCGGTTTCCGGGCTGCCCCCGTTTCGCTTTCTTGCACGTCGAGGCCGTTTCCCCAGTCGCTGAAGCCCCCGATTTCAGTGGCTCTCCAAGCGGGAGAGGGCCTTTACCCATATCACAGTTTCTCAAGTTCTCTACTTTTGATTCACAGTATCCCTGTCATTTCAGGTAGTCTTTTGAGAGTCGTGCGATCTAAATGGTCGCAATTATTTCGTTACGTAGGAGGAAGCCTTGCTCAGTGCGTTCGCGCAGGCATTCCGTACCCCAGATCTTCGACGGAAACTTCTATTCACGCTATTCATCATGGCGATGTTCCGTCTGGGATCTTTCATCCCAACTCCGGGCGTTGATTCGCAGGCAGTTACCAAGTGTCTTGCTCAGCAGAGTGACGCTTCGCTGCTGGATTTGGTGAATCTCTTTTCTGGTGGTGCGCTCCTCCAATTGTCGATCTTCGCGCTGGGCATCATGCCCTACATCACCGCGTCGATCATCATTCAGCTTCTTCGCGTCGTGATTCCTCGTTTTGATGATCTGCACAAAGAAGGGCAGACCGGCCAGACGAAGCTCACGCAGTACACGCGTTATCTGACCATTTTCTTGGGCATTCTTCAGTCCACGACTATTATTTCGCTGGCCCGTTCCGGAAACCTCTTCGCAGGATGCTCTGAGAAGATCATCCCTTCGAATTCAGTGTGGACCTTCCTGCTGATGATGATCGTTATGACCGCAGGTACCGGTGTCATCATGTGGCTTGGCGAATTGATCACCGAACGCGGTATCGGTAACGGTATGTCGCTGTTGATCTTTACCTCTATTACCGCGCGTATGCCTTCTCAGCTTCTGACCATCGGCCAGAGCGGTAAGTGGGGAGCGGTCTTCGCGATCGTCGGCCTGATGCTTCTCGTCTCGATCGTCGTCGTTTATCTGGAGCAGGCTCAACGCCGAATTCCCGTTCAGTACGCAAAGCGCATGATCGGTCGCCGTCAGTACGGTGGTACAACGACTTACATTCCTCTGAAGATCAATATGTCGGGCGTTATCCCCGTCATCTTCGCTTCTTCACTTCTGGCATTCCCCCCGATGCTTGCACAGTTCGGCAGCCAGGACTCTAAGTGGGTCCAGTGGATTAGCGCTAACTTCCACCAGAACGCATGGCCCTACCTGACCAGCTACGCCCTGCTCACACTCTTCTTCACCTTCTTCTACACCGCGATCACCTTCGATCCCGATGAGGTAGCGGATAACATGAAGCGTTACGGCGGTTTCATTCCCGAATACCGCGCA
>CALHID010000065.1 GCA_938030835.1 uncultured Actinomyces sp.
GCCGCCTGACGATCGACGAGTGGGAGAAGCGCTCGACCCTCACCCGCGTCGGCGAGGTGCTCCTGGGTCCCTTCGAGCCTCTCGTCTGAGCCATTCGAACGGTCGCGACGCAGCTCAATCTTGATCCCCCAGCTGCTCTGCCTCAGCATTCTCCTGGTCTGCTTCTTTCTCATACTTTTCGGCGAGTCCCCTAAGAAGTGCAGCTGTACGCGGCCACCGCGCGTCCATTTCGCGTGCCTGGGCCCGGTAACGTGCAGCCAAACCGGCTTCTTGATCGCCTCCTTCGTAGAGTCCACGAAACGTGACGCCTCGGCGGTTCAAACGCCCCCGAAAGAGTCCGCACTCCAGCCTTGGATTCTTCAAGGACTCGATCAAGTCCCGTACTGCTTCTACGGGCCACATACCATCCTTACCATCGGGACTACTTGCTAGTACTTCACCGATTAGGCCATCATAGTCGCGTTCACCCCCATCAGCTCGGAGCAATTGTCTCACATCATCGACCCAATTCGCGAGATGCGCACCGTCGACAGTCCCATCATCGTATAGTCCCGGCAAACGCTTCCATTGGTACAGAACGGTAAAACACCTCTGTTTATAGACGCAATACATCTCCTCGGAACTTCCACTGCTATCGTCCAAAAATACGCCCAATACTAACTGCGCAAACTCGCCAGAATTACTTCCCAGATATTCATACAGCGCATTAGATGGCTCACAATTAGGAACATAGTCAAAATATTGGAACTCCAACATTGGAAGCTCAGGAGGAGTCGGCTCCACTCTTTCGAGCCAAGCAAGGAGTTCCGCAGCCTTATTGCTAAGATCCGGCACACCGACTTGATCGGACGCATCAATTAGACGAACTAACGCTTCAACGACACGTTCGGGAGTCGGCTCCGGACCATCGTGCAGCATCCACCAAAAAAGGACAATAGCCTGGGAAATACATCCACGCTTCAGAAGGAGATCACCTACCCCTTCTCTATCTTCGCGTTTAATCATAGTAACGTTCATGTTTTCCCAGTAGCCCTGTACAAGGAACGACTCAAATTCACCAACGAGTTCCCAGTAGACTTTCTCAGCGGGCAACGCTGCAACAAGCCGCATCCTACCGTCTCGCGTTAGCAAACTAGATTTCAGGACTTCTCGCACCCAAGGAATCCCTCTCTCTGCAGCCACATATCGAACAAAACCAGATGCGGCTCTATAAAGGCCAGCTGATTCATCATCCAGCCACGTCAATATTTCAGATTCAAGCCCAGGAGCTTCCATCGCAATGTAAAATCCAGCAACGACAGGATCCTTTACCTCCTGAACAAGAAATCGAAGCTGCTCCACACCCCACCCCGCAACAGTCCTCATCGCATCACTACGCATATCACGAAGACATTCAGAATAGCCGTCATCAAACACAGACAGTCCGGATACAACCACTCTTTCCTCATAGTCAAATAGCCAGGCAAAACGCCTAGGATCATCGCACGGCTCAATTTTATTCATGATATCAATAAACGACTGAAGCTCTTCAACACTCAGCGATCGAAAAACCCAAGGGGAGGCCTGGCACTGTCGGACAATAGAGCCAATTACCGACCAAATCTCAAACAAATCATCGGCACACCAAACCCCTCGATCGATCGTCTCCTCAAGTAATTCAGCCAGCTTCAAACGATCTTCCCGCGAAATGACTTCCAGGACTGAAAGCAAGCACAACCAACGCTCGAGCACATATTCAGCAAATGAGAGCATCATCTGGAGGAGTTCATGAATTAGTAATTCAACTTCACCTACATCCAAATCGAATTTGCTAACATCCCAATCGCGATAGATAGGTTCATATGGGCAAACAATAATCCCTTCATGCGACAGCATTCTTTTAACTAAATCCCAGCCAACCCCTGGATACTCATCGAGTGCCCATCGAACAATAATTTTTTTGTCATTTTGACTCGCAGCACTCATTCGAGTCCGAATTGAAAGAACTTTGTCCAAAGTATCCATACACTCATCTCGCACCTTCTGATTAGGAGCTAAATCAGCCAACAATACTGCCAAACGCACAGCCTTGCCAAAGAAATCAGGAGACCAGCACAGGCACTCAATTGCCATCAGAAAACTATGGACTGATACCGACGAGTTGAGGACATTAAATTCAGCGCTTTGAAATAGCAGAGTCATGACAGACATCTCCCCAATGAGGCCATCATCAAAAAATTGGAGAAACAGACGTGGCGAAGCCTCCGCAAGAAACGGCAGATACGGGGCAAGATGGTTGAGCACACGCCCAGATCCGTCATGAAGTACTGCACTAAGTAGACTCGTGACGATTTCATCAACACCCTGACCTATGGATCGCATACGGCCTGTTTGCTTCGAACTGGTTGCAGCCAGAACGAGACTCCTTGCCACTCCCTGACGCAAGGGTGACGACACTAGAGACTTCCTCGCATCGCACTGCGCAATAACAGCTTCTTTAAAAGACAATCCCTCCAGCGGATCTTCACAGGTCAGAACAAATTCCGCAAACTTTTTCCAGCAAGCTGTATGACTTTCGGACAGCTTTGGCAACAACAATGCGGCTGCATCCACTGCATCAACCATCCTCCACCTCCCACCTGAACGAATGAAGGGAGGATCAAGCGGATACTTGTCTAACAACTCATCTAGTAGAAGATTAATCTCGTCCACTTCTTCATTGACAAAGTTAGAAATTGCATCGCGATCACCAGAATGATCCGCATCCCACGTGCCAACCAGAGTCAACGGGGCCAGGACAGCAACAGTTCCTCGGTCTTTCGCCCACTCCGGCTGACTCCTGTGTAAGTCGAGCGAAATGCAACGATAGAAGCTACTCATACTTCTACGAGACAAAGCTGAGAGTTTATCCGCGAACGAACGTTCCAATCCCGTACCAACAAGGAGACCATAACCAATGTGTCGATCAATTTTTGACAGTTTTATGCTATTAAAATCATTTCTGCCAGTATTCACTTCAGCGATTGGACGGATTACACTGTGACCGTTATTCAAAGCAATCCCGATATCCGGATCATCAAAGACGGGTATCAAGATGAGAGGTGAAGCTTGCATGGCCAAATAGCGCCAGGCTTCCGGATTGGAGACGACCAACGTTCGCTCAAGTTCGGTACGATCCTCTTGAAGTAAAACTGCATGGCAAAATGCGAGCGCATCGTTGCGCCATACTGCTTGAACGGTGGGCACCGTTCCTTGCCGACATGAGGCGCTCCGATTCATTGTGTCGCCCTGCAGTGTGAAAGTCCGGAGGCACTTTAATCGTGCAATTGCCGCGGAATCCCTCCCACCACGATGTGAGCGTTTGTACACCTGAGACTGGTTTTTCAAGCTTCTCACTAAGCCAGTAATGGACAGCCGGTATTGATTGAAGCCAACCTTCTAGCCGATGCGCATCGTACGCCTCGACTGAGGCAAACACTCCATCTTGTCGTCGTCCCTCTGCCCAACTCGCTGCATTAGCCCAGTTTCTTGGAGTCGCAAAGACGAATATCTCGTCCGACTTTCCGGTGACTTTTTCGAGTCGTTTTTCGTAATCGTCGTCGGCTTTGGTTTTCGGTTGCTTGTTCGTGCCGAATTCAAAGCGTAGCTCCCCCTTGGGCAAGAATGACGACCCGTCGGACGTAGCCGTTCCATCCCACCCCGGAGCAGCGGTTCCTTCATGAGCACGAATGTCGATGTTGGTAATGCCCGGCGTCTGCGCGAGCAGCCTCCGCATGAGTTCGGGGAAGGCCCCTTGAGACTCGCGGGTGTCTGCCCACCTATCCAAATCAAGCGCGTTCGCAAGCAACGGATTTGTTCCCATGAAGGCACGGTACACTGCCCCACGGTCATCTGATGTCTAATCGGATAGGAGCCGCAGAATTAACCGTTGCAGTCGTAGTGTCATACCAGGATCCCCGCCCCGACCTCGTTACAGGCCGACGGCCGCTAGGCCTCCCTCGAGGAGGTCGGCGAACTGCT
>CALHID010000066.1 GCA_938030835.1 uncultured Actinomyces sp.
CGCCGTAGGGCTCAAGTGCCCGCAGCAGCGCCTCCAGCTTGGGTAGTGAACCGATCGATTCAATAACGACCGCTTCGGGATGGACATCAACGACGTGTGCGCGGAACAAATCCACGATCTGCAGCACCGAGGTCCGGCACGTGTCATCAGCACGGACCTTCATGAGCAGCATGCGACGCTCGACAGCCTCGTCGGGGTTAAGCTCAACGATCTTCAGAACATTGATGAGCTTGCCCAGCTGGCGCTTCACCTGCTCAATGGGGGCAGTGTCCGCATCAACAATGATGGTCATGCGGGAAATATCGGGGTGCTCGGTCTCCCCCACCGTCAATGACTTGATGTTGAAGGCTCGGCGAGCAAACAAACCGGAAACACGGGTCAGCACACCAGGCTTGTTTTCCACCAAAACAGAAAGCGTATGCATCATCAGTCTTCCACCTCCCAGTCGGGGGCAATATCTCGCGCGTAACGGATATCGTCATTGGGGACGCCGGCTGCAACCATCGGCCACACCATAGCATCTTTAGAAACCCTAAAGTCCAACAAAACTGGACGATCGTTAATTGACATGGCCCATTCAATGGCCTCTTCAATCTCTTCAGCATTGCGCACGGTCCGCGCGGCCATTCCATAGGCCTGAGCAAGCATCTCGAAGTTCGGGATCTGCTCGCCGTCTTGCGGGTTCAGGGTCGTGTTCGAGTAGCGCTCACCGTAGAACAGTGTCTGCCACTGGCGGACCATTCCCAACACAGAGTTGTTGATCAGGGCGACCTTCACAGGAATCCCGTTCACGGTGCAGGTTGCCAATTCCTGGTTGGTCATCTGGAAGGAACCATCACCGTCGATCGCCCAGACGACCGATTCGGGGGCGCCGACTTGCGCACCCATCGCCGCGGGAATGCAGTATCCCATGGTTCCCAAACCACATGAAGAAATGAAGTGAGAAGGCTTTTCCAACTGAAGGAACTGAGCGGCCCACATCTGGTGCTGGCCCACACCGGTCACGTAGATCGCATCGGGACCAGCAATCTCAGAAAGCTTCGAGATCACCTCTTGGGGAGCCATGAAACCATCGCTTGGATCGCTCCAGCCCAGCGGATACTTCTCACGCAGGCGGTTAAGGTAACGCCACCATCCCGAAAGGTCGGGGCGCCCCAGGCGCTCATAGGCCTCGGGAAGAGCAGCATTCAGGGCAGCCAAGGCGGGCTTCAAATCCGCAACCACGGCCACGTCTGCGTAGCGATTCTTCGACATCTCGGCCAGATCGATATCGACGTGGACGATACGTGCGCGAGGCGCGAAGGAGTCCAGCTGGCCGGTCACGCGGTCATCGAAGCGCGCACCCAGAGCCACAATCAAGTCCGCGCGTTGCAATGCACCAACCGCGGGAACGGTACCGTGCATTCCCGGCATCTTGAGGTTGTGCGGGTCGGAGTCAGGGAAGGCTCCACGCGCGGGAAGCGTTGTCACGACAGCCGCGTCGGACAGTTCCACCAGCGTGCGCAGTTCTTCTTCGGCGCGAGCGCGGACGAGGCCACCACCGACGTAGAGCACGGGAGCCTGGGCTCGCGCAATTTCCTCGGCAGCGCGAGCAATTTGACGCGGAACGGGCTCGAATGCGGGCTCGTAGCCGGGAAGCTGCAGCTCAACCGGCCAGTGGTATTCAAATTCCTCAACCTGAGCCGAACGGGTGATGTCCACGAGGACCGGACCGGGGCGGCCGGTCGAGGCGATATGGAAGGCTTCAGCTAGGCGCTGAGGGATCTCAACCGCGCGAGTAACCAGGAAGGAATGCTTTGCCAGGGGCATCGATGCCCCAACGATGTCGGCTTCCTGGAATGCATCGGTTCCGATCAGCGATGCGCCGACCTGGCCGGAGATCACAACAACCGGGACCGAATCGATATTCGCGTCTGCAATTGCGGTCAAGGTATTTGTTGCACCAGGACCAGAGGTCACGATGGCAACGCCAACCTTTCCACTTGCCAGCGCATAACCCTGCGCGGCATGTCCTGCGCCCTGTTCATGGCGAACCAAGATGTGGTGCAGTGACGAGCTCATCAAGGGATCGAAGGTGGGAAGAATTGCTCCACCGGGCATACCGAAAACATCGGTGACCCCCAGGGCTTCAAGGGTATTCACAATGGCCTGTGCGCCGGTCATGACCTGGCGTTGTTCTTCAGTCATCATCAGCCTTCCAGTCGGTTCTACGCTTCCGCTTCAAGGAGCGCGGGCTCAGCCGCAATTCCTTGCGCGAATCATGGGGTGTTGGCATGAAAAAATCCCCTTCACAGGTGCGGGCGCGTTCTTCTCTGTTCCCGAGGCCGAAAACGCGTAGCGCAAGTGCGCGGGGATTGTGGCGTGCGTTCCATCCGACAATTCACACGGCAGGAATCGCACGCCTGGGTACGATGACCGAGACGAGAATTCCTGAAATGCGAAGCTTCATCACGTCTCTAACCGTACGGGCTTGTGTCACCATCGGCCTTTTGATCTCACAGTGCAAGATAAATGGGACCTTGGCCTCAAAATCGAAAATTTGTCAGACGTGAGCTAAGAGCAATTAGCACCATTTCCGCAGAATCTCGCGAATCGCCCATTTTGTCCTTTATCAGAAGAGTCAGATACTGAAAACGGATAGAAAAAATCCTGATCACCAGACAATGGAGCCCTCACAGTGGAGATCTTATTTACCAAGCTTGCTGATCAGCCTGTCCTGTTCTTGTTCCTCCTCATTGAAAAGAGCATCTTTAAGCTTCTGATAGAGGAATGAGAGGATAAGGAGAAGGGCTCCAAGGCTGATGAAGACAATAATCTTACCAAGAGCAGGCATTGCCCATACGTCATTGAGAA
>CALHID010000067.1 GCA_938030835.1 uncultured Actinomyces sp.
GCAGAAATTCAGGTTCTTAAGGGCATGGCTGTCCACTACGTCATGAGCCCGCGCGAAAGCGAACCTGTTTACTATCAGCAGCGCACGCTGCTCAATGACTTGGTTGATGCTCTTATCAACGCAGGCCCCGAATACCTTGAACCTCCTTTCGCCGCTCAGTGGCGCGCAACCACGGACGAGGGGAAGCGTTTGCGGGTCGTGATCGACCAAGTCGCCTCGTTGACAGATATCTCAGCTTCACGCTGGCACGCGAAGCTGTGCGGGATGCTCTCCTCGCAGCTTTAAACAGAGCTCCGGTGCCAATCCACATGCCCCTGCTAAGGAAGTGTCCACTCGCTAAACTGAACTCATGGCCGGCCTGATCCTCAAAGAAGACATCGCCGCCGTACGTGATGCCTCGCGCATTGAAGAAATCGTCGGCGAGCGCGTCGCACTGCGCCCTGCGGGTGTTGATTCTTTGAAGGGATTGTGCCCATTTCATGATGAACGCACGCCCTCGTTCCACGTTCGTCCCTCCCAGGGCTTTTGGCACTGCTTTGGCTGTGGCGAAGGCGGGGACGTCATCAGCTTTGTCCAGAAAGTTGATTCTCTTTCCTTTACCGAGGCCGTGGAAGCCTTGGCCCTCAAAGCTGGGATTACTTTGCGTTACGAGGCCGCGGGAAGCGGGACTCTTCGTCGTGAGGAGCCGGGTCGCCGCCAGCGTCTTCTTGATGCACACCGCGTGGCTGAGGAGTTTTATCAGGCGCGGCTCGCGTCCCCCGAAGCTCACCTTGGGCGTCAATTTTTGGGACGCAGGGGCTTTGATGAAGCGATGTGCCGTCACTTTGGGATTGGCTACTCTCCAACCTCGTGGGACGCGCTGACGCGTCAGCTTCGTTCGAAAGGTTTCACCGATCAAGAGATTGAAACTGCCGGTCTGGCGATTCGGGGTAACCGCGGGCTCTATGACCGTTTCCGTGGAAGGCTGATGTGGCCAATCCGCGATATTACGGGCGCGACCGTTGGTTTTGGTGCCCGTCGTTTGAATGACGAGGACAAAGAATCCCCGAAGTACCTCAACACCCCTGAAACGCCGATTTATCACAAATCCCAAGTCCTGTACGGTTTGGATCTTGCTAAGAAAGAAATCACTCAGGGACGCAGGGTCGTCATTGTTGAGGGCTACACCGATGTCATGGCTGCCCACGCTGCGGGTGTCGGCTGCGCTGTTGCAACCTGTGGCACCGCTTTTGGCGAAGAACACGTCAAGATTGTTCGCCGACTGCTGGGAGATACCGCCGATAGTGCAGCTGGAGTCGTTCTAAGTAATGGGAAGACCCACGGTGGTGAAGTAATCTTCACCTTCGATGGTGATGCGGCTGGTCAAAAAGCTGCGCTTCGTGCTTTTGATATGGATCAAAACTTTGCCGCGCAGACCTTTGTTGCCGTCGAGCCTCACGGTATGGACCCCTGCGAATTGCGCATGGCTCAAGGCGAGCGCGCGGTTGTGGAGCTGGTGAACTCTCGGACTCCGCTTTTCGAGTTCGTCATTCGTTCCGTCCTGCGTCAATTGGACCTGAGGACTGCGGAGGGACGGGTTAAAGCCCTTCGTGCCGCGGCTCCCGTGGTCGCTCGCATCCGTGACCGCGCCCTCCAACGCGAATACACCAGGTCGCTTGCCGGGTGGATTGGCATGGATATCTCCGAGGTTGCGCGCGCGGTGCGCTCCTCTGGGAACTCACGCCCCGCTCCGAACGGACGCGGAGCCGCTCCCGAGGCCTCGGCCCCCATGCCTGCACGGCGCGGTCCGGAAGACCCCGTGTCAAAGATTGAACGCCAGGCCTTGGAAGCACTGGTTCAATACCCCATGTACGTGGTGGGTTCGGGATTTGAAGAACTTGGGGGAGAAGCGTTCTCGGTTCCCTCCTACCGTGCTGTTCACGACGCGATCCGAGCCGCAGGCGGTCTTGACGCCTTCATCAAACTTTTTCGACAGGCCGAGGAGCACTTCGGAAAAGGGGAGAAAGCCGTTCAAGCTGCGACTCGTGCCTTCGTTGATGACGTGCGCGAGCTGATGATTCCCGAAGTTGCAGCGGTATTGATGGAACTTGCGGTTGCCCCGCTGCCACAGGATCGCGAGGATCAGCTTCGCGCATACTGTCGCGGAGCGATGGGGGCAATGGTGCGTTTGGACGTCACGCGCAGGCTGGCCGATGCGAATGCGAACCTTCAGCGCCTGAGCGAAGACGATCCCCAATACACTCAGGCTTTCCGAGAGCTGATGCGTCTAGAAGAAGTGCGTCGCCGCTTTACCGAACGCGCGCAATAGCCTTCGAGCAGCAGGTGCTACTCCAGTCCAACGCTTTCTCGCAGCTGACGTTCGAATGAATGAGCCACTGCGATTCCTTCATCATCCAGTGGGCCATTGGCCGAAATGACAGAAAACAACTCACCGTCTTCGCGTCTGCGGATCTGACCGGTGATCACCGTTCCAGAAGGAGCCGTGACATTACGGACAACGACCTGCGTGCGGTTCACCTTCTCGGAAAGGTCTTCCATAAAAGGACGCATTGACGAGTCGCTGGACTTCAGAACCAAAGGAGCGCGGGAAGGATCAACCCAGGTCACACGAAGTTCCTGCTTTTCACCGTTCCATCGAGCGTTTTGAATTTCGTACCACATTCCCGAATCAACAACGTGATCCTCTTCGATCAGGATCAAAGCAAAACGCCCCGAAACCAGAATCCGAGAATCGGAGAGTTCGATATGAGGCGAATTGGCGTCCCCTGTGGGAACAATGTCTTGCCAGCTCAGTGTTGTATTTTCAGTTTCCGTGCTCATTGAAGTGTCACCACCGCCGGAATCGAGACACCGG
>CALHID010000068.1 GCA_938030835.1 uncultured Actinomyces sp.
CCCCCACCACTGTGTTTCAGCTTCAGCTCAAGCATTCACGGGCCTACACGCAAGCGTTCACGAGTGCCACGCTCTCCCATTGAGATGATCGCCTACCAGCTTCCGTAGACTCGCTCGGTATTTTCCGTCAGGCGCTGACACGCCAGCTGCTCTGTAATACCCCAGAGTTCAGCCATAAAGCGCACCGTATATGCCATGGCATAGGAAGCATTGGGGCAGCCCCTCCACGGAACAGGGGTCAAATACGGAGCATCCGTTTCGACCAACACCAGTTCGGGCGGAAGGACCGCAAAGGCATGGCGGAGCTCTTCATTCGCTGGATAGCTGATTGGCCCTGCGAAAGACGCATACCATCCATTCTGAGCCAAGACCTCGGCCATCTGCGCATCGCCAGAAAAACAATGGAAAACAATGCGTTGATCCGGACGCGCACACTCACGCAGAAGGGCAATGGAGTCCTCATGAGCATCGCGGTCATGAATCTGCAGCGGCAAATCGTGGCGAGCTGCCATTTCGATGTGCGCGCGGAAGGACTCCTTCTGGGCCTCGCGACCGGGATCAGCGGTGCGGAAGTAATCCAAGCCGCTCTCCCCCACGGCAACTACCAGCGGGTCACTCAGGCGTTCCTCCACTGCGGACAAGGCCTCGTCAAGGGGAATATGGTGCTCACGCACTTGGGGAAGCAAACCATCGGGGGAAGGCTCGGCACAACCGGCGTGCAAGGCGGCCTCGTTCGGGTGGATCGCGAGGGCAACGCGAACTCCCTCATGTGCCCGGGCAAGCTCGAGCATCGGATCAAAATCTGGCAGCTCACAGGCGCTGGAAATCATCCGAGTCACGCCTACGTGGCGCGCACGCTCTAGCTGCTCCTCAAGGGGCATCTTGACCCCGTCCGCGCGAGGGATTTCTCCTTCGTGGACGGGAAGATGTGTGTGATTGTCAATGACCGGCAGCGCCAAGGGATTGGGAGGATCCGGCCAAGGACGAGGCTTACGCTTACCCATTGCGCCTCCTCAGTGCTCCCACACGACGGACTCGCGCACGCTCTGTGCGGCCTCGTCCCCCAGAAGCTGGCGGACCAGCTCGAAACCAAGTTCTAGAGCAGTGCCCGCTCCCCGACTGGTCACAATGTTTCCATCAACGACGACCGGCGTAATCTCTACCTGTGCACCGCCATCACGTAGAGTATCCATGAAGCCAGGATTTGCAGTCGCGTGCTTACCCTGAAGAACTCCCAGTTCAGCCAGAATCGAGGGAGCAGCACAGATCGCGGCAGTCTTTTCCCCAGTCGAGGCGCGACGCAACAATTCCTCGCGTACATGCTCATTCGCCTTCAGTCCAAGAGTCCCGTGCATACCACCGGGCAAGAAGACCACGGTGTAGGAAGCCAAATCCACATCTGCAAGCATGAGGTCGGAAACGAGCTTGATCCCATGCGAGCTGACAACGTGACGCTCGTTTTCAATCGAAATGAGATCCGCGTGGATCCCAGCTCGATACAGGGCATCGACGACCGCAAGGGCTTCGACTTCCTCGAATCCGGTCGCAAGCAGGACAGCGACACTATCCGTCGTTGTCAGGGTATTGGGCGTTGGCATTTTTCCTCCTCAGGTGCGCATCTAGATCATCTTCTAGAAGCGCTGCATACCTTCAGGGTAACGCAGGCTTGTGCCCGTCGAACTCGCGGCTACTCTGAGCGAAGCGCTTCGACGGGGTCTTGGCGAGAAGCTCGCGAAGCCGGAATCAAACCAGCAACCACGGTCAAACCAACCGAGATCGCCACCAATACCACGGCTGTCAGCGGGGAAAGCTGAGCAATGTTGCTCACCTGGAAGCCCTGCTCGGCGATCGCATTGACCAGGCCACAGATCCCGTAGGTCACGCCAACGCCGATGATGCCTGCGATCAGTCCTTCAATGAACGTTTCAGCGTTGAACACCGCAGAAACGTTGCCCTTTGAGGCGCCGATCGATCGAAGAATACCGATTTCTTTCTTACGTTCAAGAACCGAAATGTAGGTAATGATCGCGATCATGATCGAGGAAACAACCAGCGAAATCGACACGAATGCAATGAGTAGCCACGAGACCACGTTGACAATCTTCGTCACCGAACTCATGAGTACGCCCATGACATCGGTGTAGGTAATGACCTGGTCGGTCTTACCCGCACTTTCCTTGTCTGCGTTGTACTTGTCAAGGACAGCCTTGACGGAATCCTTATCCTTGAAGGACTTCGGGTAGATCGAGATGCTGCTGGGTGACTTCAGGTCGGCCCACCCCAGATCGCGCAGGTTAGTCTCAAGCGTGGGGACGTTCGTTGAGAACATCGTCGCCATCAACGCGGCAAGGGACTTCTCATCAAGATTCGATGAGAACGCAGACGCCATAGCCTCTGGATCGAAGTGGAAGGCGCTGCTCATATTCGTTGCGAATTGGCTCATTGTTGCGCTGATCTGCTGGCCAATCGTGTTAGATAGCTGAGTCATCATCTGAGTCATGGCGTTCGCCATGGTCTCTTGAAGAACCTGGCCAATCGCCGCGGAGACTCCGCGCATGAGATTGCCACCAAGCTGGGCGGCGATCTGCGCCGAGATCTGGTTTGCAAGTTCAGTTGATACCTGAGAGGCGACCGACTCAAGCGCTGGGTCATTCCCAAGTGCTGCCTGCAGGTTTGTCATCAGTTTCTGGCGATCAACAACCTGGTCAGAAGAGACGGCAGCGTTGATCTGCTGGATAACCGAGGGCTGCGAGAAGTAGTCGGCAACCAGCGTGGAAAAGTCCGTGGAGCCACCCGCAGCAATCTGGTTTTGCGCGTAGTCCTGGAAGCCCTGAAGGATTTGGCTTGCCTGCGAGCTCAGGTATGTTCCTGCAGTGTCCTTTACGGCTCCATCTGCCAGCGTCTTGCGGATAATCGCAGGGAAATCAACGTTTTGCAGTTGCGGAACGCTCTTGCTGAGTTCGCCCAGGTTGAGCTTGGAGGGATCGATCTGCACGGCCGAACCATCGGCGGGAACAAGTTTCGAAAGATCGATATTCGACAGGTCCATCCCCGACAAATCAAGGTTCGAGAAGTCAAGGCTGGACAGATCCATTCCACTGAAGTCCAGAGAGGACAGATCCATCTGCATGGCCGGGGGGTCGATAGAGAAGGCTGCGGAGAGCTTGTTTTGATCGACAGTGAAAAGGCTGGACATGTCAAAGCCACTGGAACGGTCCTTCGAGGAATCCGCAAGTTCCTGGAAAGTCTTTCCAGTGAAAACATCGGTCTTCGGGTTCGCCCGCTGGTCCTTGACGATCTGACTGTCCTCGGCCTCGCGAATAATCTGGCGGGTCAACTCAGGGGTGTAGGCGAGACCCTGGCGCAGTGCTCCCCCATGCGAAGAATTTGGCTTCACGATTGCGCTAATGCTCAGCTCTTGGCCCTGGTCGATCAGTTTCTTCATGAATTCTTTATCGGAAGAGTGATCCGACCAGACCTTGTAGTTTTCGTCCCAGGTGTACTTAGCGGCGGCGTTGATGCGCTTGTACTTAATCCCCAAAATCTTGTTGTAATCGTACGAGGCCGCGGGAGCGTCGCTCGCGGAAGGTGACGGGGTCGGGGTGGCTGAGTTCTTCTCACCGATGGTGCCCGAGTAGTACTGACGCATCAATTCATCGAATTCCTTGTGGTCTTTCAGACCGAGGACATACTCCATCAAGTTCGACATATTGCCGTCTTCATCAATGACAAGAACGACTTCAGACGCGGAAGTTGGCCAGTGGCCGGCAAGAACATCGTAGGAGGAGGTGTAAAGAGAGGACTCCTTCGGCATTTGGTAGAAGGCGTTGGTAGCCATCATCGAGGACATGGGACTTCCGCGCATGCCCGTTTCCATCCGATTCATTGCCTGATCGGGACTGACTTGGATATTGTCCTTCGAGGTATCGGCCTGGAAGATCTGTGGCGTCACATCGTAGTCGTATTCGATAGCGTTGACGAAAGAGTTGACATTCCCACCGTTTCCATCGAGGAAGGCCTTCAACGAAGCCAAGTCATTCGTCTTCGCATCGCGAATATTGTCTGCAAGAGTCCTCAGCTTGGAGACCCCGACTTTACCGTCGCTTGGCTTCTCACTGCTAGCAGCTTCGACTTGCGCAGACAGGGCGCTGGACATGTCCATCCCGCTCTTTTGAATGGTCAGCGGGTATGCGCCCAGGGTTTCTTCTTCTGTCTGGGCGATGTAAGCATTCGTGCCGTTTGCCAGAGCCAAAATCGCGGCGATACCAATGATTCCAATAGACCCCGCGAAAGAGGTCATCAGGGTACGGCCCTTCTTCGTCATCAGGTTATTGAAGGACAGTGAAAGCGCGGTCAGGAAGCCCATCGAGGTGCGGCGCACTGGCTTGGCCTCGCGAACTTCTTCGGTGCCGGGGACGAAGGGACGCGAATCAGCAACAACTTCGCCGTCCGCAAGCTCGACAATGCGGGTTGCGTATTGGTGTGCGAGTTCCGGGTTGTGGGTCACCATGATGACCAAACGGTCCTGAGCAACATCTCGCAGAAGGTCCATGACCTGGACACTGGTCTTGGAGTCAAGAGCGCCGGTCGGTTCGTCAGCCAAGAGAATTTCGGGATCGTTAATCAGCGCTCGGGCGATGGCAACGCGCTGCATCTGTCCGCCAGAAAGCTGCGAGGGCTTCTTCCCGACGTGCTCGGCCAGCCCAACGCGTTCCAAGGCTTCCATCGCGCGCTTGCGGCGTTCGCCTCGGGAGACACCGGAGAGGGTCAGCGCGAGCTCAACGTTGGACAAGATGGTCTGGTGCGGGATCAGGTTGTAGGACTGGAAAACAAACCCGATGCGGTTGTTGCGGTAGGCATCCCAATCGCGTGCTTTGTAGTCCTTCGTTGAGATTCCATCGATAACCAGGTCACCGCTTTGGAATCGGTCCAGGCCGCCAACGACGTTGAGCATTGTCGTTTTACCCGAACCCGACTGGCCCAGAACTGCGACGAATTCGCTATCTCGGAAGGCGACCGAAACGTCATTGAGCGCGACCTGGCGCAGGTTTGCGGTTTCGTAGATCTTGACGATGTTGCGCAGCTCGAGCACTGGGATTCCTTCGACCGTTAATTGCTGACCTTTTTAAGGCTAACAAAATCGTTGGTGGGGCGATATCGGGGATTCCCCTGGTTGACGGCCATAAAACCCTGGGTCAGTGGGAATTCGATTGACCCGAGACCAGAAGAATCTCCTCGTTATCCAGTCGAGCGAGAGCCCCTTCTAGGGCTGCTGAAGAGAAGATGCCTTCATCACGAGCCTGAAGAAGAGCATCACGCTGAGCGTGAATCGCTTCAAGTGCCAGCTCGCGAATCTGCTCACGCGTGAAGGAACGTTCAACTTCCTCTTCGCTCATGTCGACAGTGCCGTGACCTTCATCGTCGGAGAAGTCCTCAGCGTTGCTCGCCTCTGATTGTGATTCATCATCGCAGTTCGGACATAGAACATCACGCGTAGCGTCATTGCGCGTGCTGGCATCTTGCAAGATATCGGAGAGAACTCGGTCAGCAGCCCGGGCAGTACGTGCCTCATCCTCCGTCGCTTCATCGGTAATTGCATGTCCGATTCTCGAGAGAGTACGGGAGACTCCCGCGGAGAGTAGCGTACGACCGTCAACTTCGTGGATTGCCTGTGCCAGCGCTGTATCAACCAGGGCTGAGCTCATGACCTTCAGAAGTTTGGCGCGTTCTTCCTCGGAGATATCTCCCGAGGCCATGTGCGGTTTAACAACGCGGATCAGTGCGGGAAGAGTCAAGCCTTGGATAATGAGGGCACCAGCCGCGATAAACAGAGCGATCATCAGAAGCAAAGCGCGCATCGGGGCGTGAGTCGAAATGGTCTGCGCAGCCGCCAAAGTAATGGCACCTCGCATGCCTGCCCACACAATGACGCTACCTTCGCGCGGACCCAGTGGCTCATTTTCGAAGTAGTCCAGGTCCGATCCTCGCATGGCGTTGCGGCGTTCACGATGCATGAGGCGACGGCGGAAGCGGTCAAGTGCTTTCCCCCACTGCTCAGGGCTCAGATTGCGCGCCTCGAGCATATCGGCATCGACCTCACAGGCCGTATTCATACGTTTTTCGAAGCGCTCGATGCGAGAGGCTTCGACCTCAAAACGACGCTGACGATGGGTACGCCGATGATCCAGCCACGTGAGCATCAAAGCGATGAAGATCGCTCTAATGACCATGATGAGCGTACCAAGAGTCACTGCTAGGACCGCCGCAAAGGTCAAGCCACCAACGAATTCACTAGCTTCTTCGACAATTCCAAAGGCTTGTAGCCCCATTGTTAAGAAGATCGCGCTCTCCAAAACAAGGGTCA
>CALHID010000069.1 GCA_938030835.1 uncultured Actinomyces sp.
CCGGGATATAGATTCAGGAATGCGCACGGACCTCAATAATCCGGTAGCCCTTCTTAGATGCAATCTTCTCTGCAGGAAAACCTTGCTGGCACAGCCACTGCGTTAAAGAGTCGGCGCCAAGATTTTTCTGAACAACCAGGTAGGCGACACCGTTTTCGCTCAGCATGGAAAGCCACGTTATCAGCAGCTCATGAAGAGCATTCTTTCCAATGCGGATAGGCGGATTAGACCAGATCACATCAAAGGTGATTCCTTGAGAGCGAAGCTTCTCAGGTGCCTCTTCGGCATGCAGGGTATGGACGTTCTCGGCCTCGTTCAGGGAGGCATTGCGCGCGGTCAGGTCAAGCGCGCGTGAATTGACGTCAACGGCCCAAACGCTTGCCTCGGGGGACTCCAAGCCCATGGTGACGGCTAAAGGACCCCAGCCGCAGCCCACATCAAGGAAGTTACCGCACTCGGGGAGGGCAGGGGCCTCGGCAAGAAGCTGGCGGGTCCCCAGATCAATACGCGAACCAGAAAAGACTCTGTCGCTCACCCACATCTCCAGATCGAAGCCGCGAACTCGATCGCGAATCAGGTGAAGCTCATCAGCTGAGGCAGGTTCAGAATCGGTGAAGTACTGTTCATCCACGCTTCAAGGGTACTTGAGAAGTGCTACGCCCGGCGAGAAACTCTCTTCTTTTTCTCCACAGGCAGGCCCATTGATAGTCCAAACATGGGAAAATAAAAAGCGAATCCCACACGAACTTTCACCATCTTGGAGAAACTGAATGACCGAAGATTCCACTGAGCGGGCAAAAGGTGTTGTCGCGCGTATCCTTGCGCGCACAGGAACCGCCCTGGAATCAACTCAAGGACAAGATCATCACGCGCAGGCGGGCGAACTTGAACGAGAGGCACGTGCGGGGACCCGTCGTATCCAAGGACTCTCGAACGACCTTGAAGAAATTTCTGAAGTCGAGTACCGGCAGGTCCGCCTTGAAAAGGTCGTGCTTGTAGGGCTGCGTACCACTGGAAGTGAAGAAGAAGCAGAGAACTCTTTGCGTGAGCTGGCAGCGCTTGCTGAAACAGCCGGTTCTCAAGTCCTTGACGGCGTTATTCAGAAACGTTCGCATCCCGATCCCGCAACCTATTTGGGGTCTGGTAAAGCTCGTGAATTGGCTGAGCTTGTTGCTGCTGATGGTGCAGACACAATCATTGTTGATGGTGACCTTGCCCCTTCCCAAAGACGCGGCTTGGAAGACGTTGTCAAGATCAAGGTTGTTGATCGAACCGCGTTGATTTTGGACATCTTCGCTCAGCACGCCAAATCGCGAGAAGGTAAAGCTCAAGTCGAATTGGCACAGTTGGAATACCTCCTTCCGCGTCTTCGCGGGTGGGGTGATTCGATGTCGCGTCAGGCTGGCGGCCGCGTGGCCTCGGGTGAAGGTATAGGTTCGCGAGGCCCGGGTGAAACGAAGATTGAGCTGGATCGACGCCGTATTCGAAACCGCATGGCAAAACTGCGTGAGCAGATTCGCCGAATGGAGCCGGCGCGCCAAGCCCAGCGTGCGAATCGCTCGCGTTCAACCATTCCTTCTGTTGCCATCGCTGGGTACACGAATGCTGGAAAATCCACACTTCTCAATGCCCTAACGGGCGCGGATGTCTTGGTTGAAGATGCTCTCTTTGCAACCCTTGACCCGACGGTCCGTCGTACGCAAACAGAGGATGGGCGTGCCTACACGCTTTCAGATACCGTTGGCTTTGTGTCGCGCCTTCCTACCCAGCTTGTTGAAGCCTTCCGTTCGACCTTGGAAGAAGTCGGCGAGGCTGACGTGATCCTTCACGTTGTCGATGCTGCGCACCCCGATCCAATTGGCCAGATCCAGGCTGTTCATTCGGTCCTGGACACGATTGAGGGAGCACGCGATATTCCCGAGCTCATCGTCTTCAATAAGGCTGATCTTGCCAGTGATGAGCAACGGGCATTTGTCCGTTCTCTGAGTGAGCATGCGGTGCTTGTCAGTGCCGTGACTGGCCAGGGGATTTCCGAGCTTCAAAAAGCCATCGCATCAATGCTCCCGCGTCCTCGCGAGGTCATCGACTGTGTCGTTCCCTATATTTACGGAGCGCTCATCCATCGTATCCACGAAGAAGGTGAAGTCCTTCTGGAAGAGTACCTTGGCGAAGGAGAGCGCATTCGTGCTCGCGTAGACGGAGCATTAGCTGCGGCTGTGCGAGCAGTTGCTCTTCCATTGCAGGGAGAAACTCCAAGCGTTGGTTCTCAAGGTATGTCCGAGCCAGACATGGCGGCCCCTGCTGAGGACTACGAATGAGCCTTACGACGGCGAAGCAAGCGCTGAGCGCGGCTGTTCACGAGATGGGCGGTCAGGTGCGCAGCGGACAAGAGACGATGCTCGAGGAAATCTGTAGTGCCCTTGAAGCTCCTGAGCACCTTCTTGTTCAGGCGGGAACCGGTACGGGTAAATCTCTTGGCTACCTGATTCCTCTTATGGATTTTGCGGTCAGTCGAGATGAAAGAGTCCTTGTCTCTACCGCAACACTGAACCTTCAGCACCAAATCCTCACCAAAGATGCCCCTGTCGCAGCCCGGGCAATTGAAGACGTTCACGGACGCAGGCCTCGGGTCGCACTCCTCAAAGGGTGGAATAACTATCTGTGCACCTTCCGACTTGGCGGCGGATACCCCCTGGAAGGGACGCTCTTTGATGTTCCAAGCCAGCGCGATGACGATGACGAGGCTGCGCCGGCCAGTGAGTTGGGCGCGGAGATTGTCCGTTTACGTCGCTGGGCCTCGCAAACGGAAACGGGGGATCGAGATGAACTTGATCCCGGGGTAAGCGATCGGGCGTGGTCGCAAGTTTCAGTGTCACGTCTGGAATGCCTGGGCAAGCAGTGTCCGATGATCGATGACTGTTTTCCCCAGGTGGCCCGTGAAACCGCGCAAGAAGCGGATGTTGTCGTCACCAACCATTCGTTGTTGGGGATCAGTGCTTTGAGCGATAGCGATCTGTTCGGGCCGATTGGTGCGCTCGCGGTTGACGAGGCTCATGAGCTTGCTGAGCGAGTGCGCGAACAAGCCTCGGTTGCAGTGTCCTTGAAGTCCATGACGCGGATTTCACGCAGGCTTCGAAGTCTGGCCTCTGTGGACACTGACGCGCTTGATCATGTTGCCGCGCAGCTTGATGCACTCCTCCAAAGCTTCCAAGTCGGCTTAATGACTGACCGGACAAGTCTGAAACCAGTGATGTCTGCGTTGGACACGGCTAAGCGTGATCTTGATACGCAGATTTCCGCCCTTCAACTTGAGGCCGCGACGAAAGTTCTGGTGCGAGCCTTCATTGATGAACTTGACCAGGTCCTGCAAGCGTGGGGGAGAGACGCTGAGAAGAGCGTGACCTGGGTTGAGCGCGATGAAGACCGAGGCCTGTGCTCCCTGATGATTGCGCCCTTGCATGTTGCGCCTTCATTGGCTGACAACGCCTTTGGTCAGCGGCCGGCAATTCTTACTTCCGCAACATTGAGTCTGGGTGGGAGTTTTGACTCGCTTGCGTACAGTACGGGATTAAATATGGCTCCACTGCCGTGGAGGGGAGTGGATGTCGGGTCGCCATTTGATGCCTCTCGGCAGGGAATCTTGTACATCGCAGCAGGGCTTCCGGCGCCGAGTAATGGGCAACCTAGCCCAGCGGCGATGGAAGAGATGGTCTCTTTGGTCAAGGCCAGTGGCGGTGGAGCCCTTGTTCTCTATGCCTCGTGGGCGGCGGCGCGGCAGGGGGCGCAAAAGCTTCGAGATGAGGGTGTCTCAGAGGTCTTGCTCCAGGGAGAGGACTCTCTACCGGCCTTGATTAAACGCTTCCGTTCGAAGCGTGATTCTGTCTTAGTTGGGACGATGTCTCTGTGGCAGGGAGTAGACGTTGTCGGGGACTCATGTCGCTTGGTCGTCATCGATAAAATTCCCTTCCCTCATCCAAAAAATCCGATAGTCAAGGCCCTGACCGAGGACGCTGATCGGCAGGGAGGCAAAGGCTTTTTCCAAGTGAGTGTAACTAGGGCTGCGCTCATGATGGCGCAGGGAGCCGGACGTCTTTTGCGATCCCATAAGGACCGAGGCGTTGTTGCCGTTCTTGATTCGAGGCTTCAATCCCGCAGTTATGGGCGATTCATTATTCAGTCGATGCCTGAGTTTTGGCGTACCTGTGACCTTGATGTTGTAACGGGCGCTTTGGAAAGACTCAATGCTGAGCTGCATGAAGACTGAATCAGCACACTTCGTTCAATTAGGGGATTTTGGCCTATCAGGATGAAGGGTGATCTGAGAGAATAGGGCTGTTCACTTGTTTAGGAGGTTGCTCATGCCCACCCACTCACAAAGTTTGTATCCCAGCTCTTCTGGCCGTCCTTCAAAGATTGCGATTATTGGCGCAGGCGCTGTTGGCACTGCCGTTGCCTATGCCTGCTTGATGCGCGGAGATGCGCGTGACATCGTCTTGCACGATATCAACAAGCCGAAGGTGGAAGCCGAAGCCTTGGATATGGCGCATGGCATTCAGTTCACCCCTTCTGGCTCCATTGAGGGCTCGGATGATGTCGAGATCGTCCGTGGAGCAGACCTGGTCATCGTCACTGCCGGTGCCAAGCAAAAGCCCGGTCAGTCGCGACTGGAACTCGCTGGTTCCACCGTTGACCTCATGCGTAAGATCCTCCCTAATCTGTTGAACGTTGCCCCCGAGGCTCGCTTCATGTTCATCACGAACCCCGTTGATGTAGTGACCTATGCGGCCCTGAAGATTACAGGCCTTCCGCGTAATCAGGTCTTCGGTTCGGGTACGGTTTTGGACACTTCGCGCCTTCGCTACCTGGTTTCTCGCGAAACAGGTGTTGCCACTCAGAACATTCACGCGTATGTCGCCGGTGAGCACGGAGATTCTGAAGTTGCCCTGTGGTCTTCCGCTGAGATCGGTAATGTTCCGCTGCGCCACTGGGGACCGACGCTTTCAGGCCGACTCTTTGATACTGAGCTTCGCGAACAGATTGCAAAGGACGTCGTGAACTCTGCCTACAAGATCATTGAAGGCAAGGGGGCAACAAACTACGCAATCGGCTTGGCAGGGTCGAATATTGCACGTGCGGTTTTGCGTGATGAGCAGCGTGTGCTGACTGTCTCGACACTCCTTGAAGACTGGGAAGGCATCTCGGATGTCTGCATGGCGGCGCCGACTCTGGTTGGTCGCGATGGCGCAGGCCGCGTACTGAACCCGCCGCTCACTCTT
>CALHID010000070.1 GCA_938030835.1 uncultured Actinomyces sp.
ATTCTTTTCGCATATGTGTCACGGGACCTGCGTCACGCGTCCCGTATTATTCCCCTGTTTCCGCAGATGAGAAGAAAAACGGCGACATCCTGCACGCGCCCTATCTGCAACACCCCAGCACATGAGCTCTCAAAAGCATCAAATAATCGCAACCAGATCAACTTCGGTCAGTGACTCAGTAGGGGCCACCCAGCAAGTGTCCAGCATGGTCCTTTTAAACTTCGCGCATGAGTGACACAGCATCAAAGCGCCACTCACGAACTACATCTCGCTGGCTTTCTTTGCGATTGTCGTTGCTTCAAATGTCACCAGCACCAATGGCCGTTGGACCCTCACTCTCTTCGCAGTGGTGGTCGTAGCAATGGTTTGTGGTTGGTATGTAATTCACGGTAAATTTTCTTCAAATGACGAGGCCCCGCGCCAGTTAGGTGAATAACCACCCCTCCGCTCTCGTTTCTTTTTCGCTATCCAATGATGCAAGGGGACGCACTATGAGGATTCATGTGACGTATGCAGGCGGAACAATCGGGATGGTTGATTCTCCTGACGGTTTGCGACCGGGCGCCGATATGGCGTCATGGCTCAACACTCAGTTCGACGGGATCGAGCTCAAGGGACATGTGTCAATGTCTCAGCTCTCGCCGCTGGTCGACTCTTCAGAAACGACACCGATCCACTGGCAGATGATCATCGACGATATTCGCGCTCACGGCGATGAAGCCGATGCTTTCTTGGTTCTCCATGGGACCGACACCATGGCCTATAGCGCTGCGGCACTGTCGTATGCGCTGGCTGATTTTACGAAGCCCATTGTTTTAACGGGTTCTCAGTACCCTCTAGGCGTCGTCGGAACCGACGCCTCCGCGAATGTGACAGGTGCTTTGCGCGCAGCCGGAAGTTCCCAGGTGAGCGGCGTGACTTTGTTCTTTGGTCATATGCTGCTGGCAGGAAATCGTTCAACGAAGACCTCATCATGGGCCTTCGCCGGCTTTGATTCACCTTCGACGTTGCCGATCGCGCGTACAGGTGCCCCTTGGCGCTGGTATCACAGTATCGAGGCCGGTGAAGGTTGGGCTAATCCCGCACCTTACACTCGCCACGACGTTGCCGTTGTGGACATTGTTCCCGGCCTGAGCACCGCGCGTTTACGTTCCATGTTCACTCCCCTACCCGAGGCCGTGATCATCCGCGCATACGGCGTGGGGAATATTCCGGCTTCAGACCCTGGTTTTGTGGATGTTTTGCAGAAACTGCGCGAGGCCGGGGTTCCCTTGATCGTTGCCTCGCAGTGCTACCAGGCCGAGGTTGTCTTAGGCCATTACGAGGCCGGGAGCACTCTGGCGCGCTTGGGCGCGATTAGCGCGCACGACATGACGCTTGAGGCCTTGTATGCGAAGACAATCTTCTTGCTCTCGCAGGGTTTGCAGGGTGAAGAGTTCGCACAGTGGATGAATCGATCTATTGCTGGTGAAGTAAGTCTTCCAGGCATTGAGTAGCTGACCTGCGGTTTTAGCTATTTCTGTTCATACAAGGGCAATCTAAACCGGTACAGGTCGCGAAAACTGACCACTCGATACAAAACGTATTGAATACAAATATAAATGCGGGGTATTTCGATAAGAAATACCCCGCAAAATATCGATGGAATTCAGAAGAAAGATCAGCGATTTTCCTTCTCAAACTGCTCGACAATGGCAGAAGGAATCCGACCACGATCGCTCAGTTCGATTCCCTTTTCTCGAGCCCAACGACGCACGCGAACACTCTTTGCTTCAGCATCTCCACACGGCGTGCTGCGACGACTATTGAGACGCCCACCTACCCTACGAGCTGCGGAAATCCACGGTTCGATGTCGCGCTCAAATTGCTCAGCATTCTGGTCGGAAAGATCAATTTCATATGATACGCCTTTGAATGCGAATGAAATTGTTTGCTTAGCGACCGAGCCATCACGGTCATCAACTAATACAACGACTTTCTTCTGCATAGTTTTCACCCTTCGAAAACATGTCAATCGCAGAGAAGAATCCTTTTTTTCTACGATCGGGTAATGCACTTTTCGAAACCACGCTATCACATTTTCGATATTAACTATCAATCTCCTATACCCTCAAAATTGCCTGTCTCATTTTCAATTCAAGCGTTGTCTGGCCTGATCAAAACCTATAAACTGTCCTTTTGTTAGAGAACCTCGACGATGAAGGCTAAAACGGAGAAGGGACATGAACCAAGCAAAGCGGGCTCGCGAGATCGAACAGTTTTTCATTACTATCACAAGGGCTTCCGCGGCTCTGGAGGCAACGCTCAAGCGCGAGTTTGGACTCTCACTCGGTGAGTACCGCGTACTCGATGAGGTCGCTTCAGCCGGCAAAATCGGAATCCGTATGGGAGAACTTGCCCAATCGGTCATTTTTAGCCCTTCGCGTTTGACGCACACCTATCGTCGTCTAGCCGATCGCGATCTCATCGTTCGCACCCCCTACGAATTCGATCGTCGCGGTGGCACAATCACCATCACCGATGCTGGCAAGAAACTCATCACCTCCGCCCAACAGGCAGAGCGAGCACTTCTGCGCGACATTATTAGCGACGACATCTCTGATGAAGACCTCAACGTATTGATCCGCGTTGGTTCAGACGTTAATACTCGCTTGGATGAAGTCGAGAAGCGCTAGTACTCTCAACTAGTGTGAGCACACCCGGTTTACCAACTTCTCGCCTATCTCCCCGTATACGTATGGGGCTTGCGGTACTCATGACCGCGATAACGGCAGGGCTAGTTGGTGCCGGGTGTTCGCATCTTCTCCACCTGATCGAGGGCCTCGTCTTCGGTGACGCAAGCGGCACTCTTCTTCACGCAATTTCCTCGGTCCCCTGGTGGCACAGGATTTGCGCACTGGGAGGAGCAGGCCTCGTCGGAGGAATTTCCTGGTATCTCTACGCGCGCGTCGGGGGTAAACCCGTCTCACTGCCCAAAGCGGTTAATGGCCAAAAGATGCCGATTCTTCTGACTTTCTGGCACTCAATTAATCAGATCATCATTGTCGGAATGGGCGCTTCCATCGGTCGCGAAGTCGCACCCCGCGAGATCAGCGCCTCCTTGGGCGCAAAGATCGCAGATTTTCTCTACCTGCCAGCTCAGCAGCGGCGCATTATTATCGGCTGTGCGGCCGGCGCTGGACTTGCTGCTGTCTATTCACTCCCTCTATCAGGAGCGGTTTTCGCACTTGAAATTCTTCTGATCGACGTCACCGCCAGCGCGGTCTGGCCCGCACTGATTATCAGCGGTGGAGCGGTCCTGGTCGCACACGGCTGGGTTCGAAGCGATCCTTTCTACACGCTTCCCGATGCCGCTCAGCTCCTTCCGACCGCATCGCTGACACTCTGGGCCGTTATCATCGGGCCGGTTCTTGGAATCATCGGAGTCCTTTTCAAGAGCGCTGTTGCAGCGTGCTCCGCTGCACGCCCTACCGGCTGGCGGCTACTTGCCTGGATGATCCCCACCTTCGCCCTCATCGGAGTGATCACTGTCTGGGTTCCATCAATCGCCGGAAACGGACAATCGACCGCTCAGCTTGCTTTTGATGGAGCTGTTTTAGGGCAGGGCGGGCGCGCGGCTGCGGGAATCGGAGCGGCTTTACTTGTTTCTCTTGCGATCGATGGATTCACCAAACTTATTGGAACACTTGCCACCATTCGCTCCGGCGCATGGGGTGGAACTCTTACCCCCGGTCTTGCACTAGGCGCATCTAGCGGTGCAGTTCTGGGGATTCTCTGGTCCTACATCTACCCCGGCGACACAACTGCAATAGTCTGCTTCGCCTTCATCGGCGCGGTTGTCGTCCTTGGAACGTCAATGAGCGCACCGCTCACGGCGCTGTGCTTGGTTATTGAATTTACACACCGAGGCGCAACCTTGCTTGTGCCCACCGTCATTGCACTGGGGCTTGGGGTTGGTGCGGCGCGCATGTGGAACAAGTGGCGCGCGATGGAAACTCAACAACGGAAAAGCAGCTAGGCCTCGTCAGGGAAATTGACCCAACCCGCCAAGCCGCGACGAGCAAGCGCACCCAAAGTATCAATTGCACCGGCAGATGCATTACCCCAGGGAATATAGGTAAAGTCCGTGCCGCCGGCCTCAAGGAAAGCATCGCGGTTAAGCTTTGCAATCTCATCAACGGTTTCCAAGCAATCCGTCATAAAGCCGGGGCAAATGACATCAAGACGTCGTGTTCCGGAGCGAGCAAGCTCTGCGACGGTATCGATGGTCGCAGGTCCCAACCATTTCGCAGGCCCAAAGACCGATTGGAAAGTCACCAGAAGCTGATCTTCGTCAAGATTTAAGCGGGCTCGGAGGGCATTCGCCGTCGCCATACACTCATGCTTGTAGGGGTCGCCAGCATCATGCATTTTCTGAGGGATGGAGTGGAAAGAAGCAAGGAACTTGTCGCCAGATGCGAAATCTGGGCGACCCCGGCGTGCCCAATCTTCCTCAATGGCGTGGGCCAAGGCTTCAATGTATGCGGGTTCCGTAGGGAATGAACGGATTGTGCGCACTTCCATGTGATTGCGACGTTTCAGGATGTAGCGCGCTAAGGCGTCAGTCACTGTTCCCGCAGATGACGCGGCATATTGCGGATAGGCGGGGAGAAGAAGGACGCGGCGATGCCCCTTCGCGAACACATCATCAAGGACGCTCTCAATAGAGGGCTTTCCGTAGCGCATAGCGAGCGCAACTTTCGCTTGACCACCAAGCAAGTCTGAGAGAGCTTCGGCTTGTGCGATGGAATACGCCATGAGCGGTGAACCGTGCTCAGTCCAAATCGAGCGGTAGTTTGGTGCGACTCGAGAAGGACGGAAAGGAAGAATGACACCTTCCAGAACTGGCTTCCAGATCAGAGGATGAAGTTCGATCACACGACGATCACTCAGAAATTCACGCAAGAAACGGCGAATATCACTGGGGCTGGGTGATTCGGGAGTGCCCAGGTTAACCAGGAGCACTACGGGGATCTCAGCCGGGTTTTCTGACTTTTCGTCATCTTCTGTCAACACAATTCAGCCTAACATTCGCCAGGCGATCTGACTCTTGTATCGCGCATTGCTGTGCGGGCAATCCCACATCACCTCTGTCACGAAACGTTTGCTTCTCACAAGTGGTAACCGCTAAAGTACTTCAGGTAGCTTTTCTCCACCTCAGCAGTGAAGTGCAGATGAGCCCGGCCGCCTTAGCTCAGTCGGCAGAGCGATTCACTCGTAATGAATAGGTCGTGGGTT
>CALHID010000071.1 GCA_938030835.1 uncultured Actinomyces sp.
TTTTCTTCTCGTTGCTCCCCTTACAGATCGTAAGGGGAGCAACGAGAAGAAAAACAAGGGGATACTCCTATTTCACGGGATTCTCGTGCACAGTGATCTCTTCTGTTGCCCAGATATCACTCCACCTCGGGTGAGCAACCTTGCACTCAAGAAGATATTGAGTAACGCCTTTATATCCGTAGACCGAAACATCAAAATTCATGTCTCCATTCGGAGTCTCAGACCTACGCATGTCATTAACTTGGGTTCGATCGTATTTCTGATCAACATTCTGTTTAATGGCCTCGGTACAGCTCTTTTCAACGAGAATCGCCACGTTGTAGTCGATGCCAGAGAAACGAGTAGGTGTCGGCGTAGAAGAAGTCGTTTTCTTCGTCGGAGAAGCCGATGGGGAGGTACTTGACGTTGATTCGCTTGGAACGGGTGCCGCAGATGTTGGCGTAGGAGTCGGTGCCACCTGAGGAGTGAAACTGCGCCACAAGAAAAAGACAGCAACCAAGGCCAGGACCGTAATAAACGCAACCCAGATCATGATCTGCCCTTTATTCACCGGGGGCTTTGGAGGCTCAGAATACGGGGATTGCTGGGGCTGGTATTGTCCCTGGAATGGCGGGTAAACGCCGCCTTGTGGAAACTGTGGAGTCCCCTGAGGATGAGGGGATTCGGGGTAAGGGGTGAAATTAGTCATGGGGTCTTCTTAACAACGGGTGTCGGAGTTGAACTATCTGAGACAGCAGGGGTCGAAACAGGCGTGGGCTCAATCTCTACGCTGGTGGTATCTAAGACAAAGCCGACCCCGACCTTTGCCGGTTCGTCTGCCACAACAGCGGTACACGTCATTCGATAAGTTTCCATGGAATTGGATCCGTTTGTTCCCGAAACTAAACCGGTCATCATATATTGAGTGCCGGCATCACCGTAGCGTCCGATTTCTTTGATCGTTAGTGCCCGGATTCCTTCGAAGTCTGAGAACCGAGAGGTGTTTAACACAGCGGTCCTACAGTGAGCCACCACATCATTTCCGGTGAAGTCGTCGACTTTTTCTCCGCTGTCAGAAGAGGTAGTTGCGTTCGATGATGGTGATACCGGGGTTGGAGTCGGAGATGCTCCCCGAGTTAAAGATCGCCAGGCGAAGAAGGCTGCGACCGCAAGAAGGACGAAGACAGCTGAAATCCAGACAATGAGCTTGATGATGCTCTTTGAAGTTGCCGGTAGTGGATTCGGCGTTTGCGGAGAAGGATATTGTCCCTGAGGCGGTGGATAGGCGCTTCCTTGGGGGAACTGGGGGCTACCTTGGGGAGCCGGGTAGCCCGGGGTGGGAGAGAAATCAGACATGAGTTCCTCGTTCATTGGATCGGATTCGGATCAATCTCGGCCTTCACATCATATGAATCGTCTGTCTTCACATGAGTCGCGGTGCATTTCATTTGGAAGAGGCTTGATGAGAAATCGGTATCTTCCTTGTTCTTACGTTCTGCTTGAACTTTTCCGGTCAGCTCGTACTCCTCGTCGCCATTGCTCAATGTCGCGGTTTTCTTGAGGTAATCGATTGACACTGCCATGACTTTGTAATCGTCACGAAGAGACTGTGGTGAAGCGTTTGAGCACTTTTCAAAGATGATCGTCCATGTTTTCTCGTCGATGTCATCATCGTGGAACTTCCTAGTCGGTGTCGGAGCCGGCGAAGAAGATTGTGAGGGATCGGTGAGCCGTGTGAGGCTCACTTTTCCTAAAACGTTGAACGTATTACTTGATTGAGCGTGAACAACGCTGCATACGACCTCGAAGTTGCTCTTTGTAGATGAACCCTTTGCGTAGCCCGTCAAGGTGCCCGTGTACGTGTACTTCGTGTCGCCGTTGCCGTATTGTCCTTCAGAGTGCACTGACTTTGTTTTAATCTCGTTGACAGCGTCCACCTTCCCAGACTTAGTAACCTCGCTTAAACAAGCTCCACGGCTCCTCGAAATGGTCTCATCATCAATCCCATCGTCGATGGACTGCGAAGGGTTCGGATTGGGAGTAGCAGATGAGGAAGACGAAGGATCAGAGGCACTTGGACTTGGCGACGGTGACGCACCGTGGCTAGACGTGCGCCACAAGAAAAAGACAAGAGTCAATGCAAGAACGGTCACGACCGCTATCCATGCGATGATCGGTCCCTTAGACGTGCGGTTCTTTGGAGGTTCGATATACGGAGTTTGGGGAGCCTGATAAGGGGGTTGTGGTTGCGGGTAGGTTCCGCCTTGAGGAATTAGAGGAGGCCCCTGGGGGGCGGGGTATCCAGAATTTGGTGGAAAATCAGACATATGTTCCTCGCAGATATCCCTCGTTTAATGATTAAACGCTCCAAGTTTACGTTTACGCACGCATCTGGCGAAATCTCTTCCTTCGCATCCACGCAACGATACCTGCAAACGCAGCGCCTCCATGGCCTCGTCGATAGAATAGGCCCAGCTCAACTTAGGGAGGACTCATGACTGGGGAATCATTCTTCGCGCACCATTCGCATGACGAGGCGGAGCAAGCCGCTCGCGCATCGCAAGAAGAGCAGCGTTCGGGGACAATTCCTGCAGACCTCATTCCCTACCTTGAAGAAGCCGATCGCGTTGATGACGAAGACTTAGTCGGCGACGATCAGCAAGAAGAAGTGAGCGAACGCGATCTTGCCTTGGAAGCTTTGGCTTTGAATTCCATGCTTTTGGGGCCGGATCCTTCCATTGTTGCTGAGCTCGAAGGCGACTACTCGCAGTGGGGTGAAGACTGGGAGGAAGAGCTGGCTGAACGCCGTGCAGAAGATGCGCACCGCGAGGCCCTTGACGATGCCGCACACACAGCAGCAGTCCTCGAGCGAGTTGAAGAAATCTACCAACAGATCATCGCTCGCGTTCCTGAGCACCAGGTTCAGCCAACCCTTGACCGCGTGACCGAAACCCTGGACATCTTGGGTGACCCTCAAAATAGCTACCCCAGCGTTCACATCACTGGAACGAATGGGAAGACCTCCACGACCCGCATGATCGATGCGCTCCTGGGTGCCTTTGGCGTGCGCACTGGTCGCTTTACCTCGCCGCATCTGGTTGATGTTCGTGAGCGCATCACGATCGAAGGTGACCCAATTTCTCCCGATGAATTCGTTCGCACGTGGGAGGACATTGCACCCTACATTGAGATGGTGGACCGTGCCCACGCCGAAACTGATGGGACGAAACTGTCCTTCTTTGAGGTCTTTACTGTCATGGCCTTCGCAGCATTTGCTGATCACCCCGTCGATGCTGCCGTCGTCGAAGTTGGTATGGGTGGTCGCTGGGATGCAACGAATGTGATCGATGCCGGCGTTGGTGTCATCATGCCCATCGCTATCGATCACGAAAAATGGCTGGGCTCGACAATTCGTGAAATTGCGGAAGAAAAAGCAGGCATTATCAAGCCTGGACAGATCGTGATTGTTGCCAAGCAACAAGAAGAAGCTCTTCGCGTCATTGAAGAGCGCGCCGCCCAGGTCGATGCGATTGTTCGCCTTGAAGGCAGGGACTATGAAGTCCTAGATCGCCAGTTGGGAGTCGGCGGGCAGATGATTACCGTACGCACACCCGCCGCGGTCTACGAGGATGTTTTTGTCCCTCTCTTTGGTGATTACCAGGCAAGCAATGCGGCAGCGGCTATCGCAGCAGTTGAGGCGTTCATGGGAGGACGCGCTCTGGACGCCAAGGTGGTCGAGGCTGGAATGCTGAGCGCGACATCGCCGGGACGTCTTCAGGTCGTTCGCCACTCGCCGACGATTATCGTTGACGCTGCGCACAACCCCGCTGGTGCGCACACCCTGGGTGAGTCGATTTCCGAGGCCTTTGACTTCGAGCGAGTCGTTGGCGTGTACTCGGCAA
>CALHID010000072.1 GCA_938030835.1 uncultured Actinomyces sp.
TCGGCGGCCTTCTTGCAGAAGGAGTAGAAGGCACCCTTGACAAGCTCAAATCCCGTGCCAGAAGGACGGTACCCCTCGATAAAGTCCTCGTAGGAGTAGCTCTGGTGGAACTGGATTAGCTTGACGCGCGAGGCGTCCTTGACGCCCATCATCGAGTAGGCCAGGCGCTTGGCGGCGTAGGTCTTTCCTACACCAGGTGCTCCCTGCATGATGATGTTCTTCTTCGTGCGCAGCAGCCCCACGATCGCGTCGTAGCGTTCCTCGCCCATGTAGACCTCATCGAGGAATTGCCGGGCGGAGTACTCCGGGAAGATTACAAGTGGTTCCTCGCTCTCAATGTCATCGTCACTGTCCTCGAAGAACGTCTCAATGCGAGAAAGGAGTTCAGGGTAGTCGGTGATCTCGGTGAGGGTCTTCATGGCCAGTCGTTCGTCGATTGGCCAGTTTCCTGCGGACGTCCAGCGGACCTCCCGACAATTCGGGTAGTGGCCGCCCTCCGGATCGTAGACGTAGTCACCCGCAACAATTCCTCGCCCGAGAATCTCTGAACGTCCCTTCTTCACGAAAACGACATCGCCCGGCTTCATCTCGTTCGCAAACTGCCACAGGGCGTGAATGTCGTTCTTCTGGGTACCGTTTTCGGGATAGGTCTGGAGCATCTGCGCCTTCAGATCTTCCTTATGTGCGTAGGCAGTCAGATCCCCAATCTCGCCCCATGCCAGTCCCATGATTCCGCGCGAGTAGAACTCGTCCCACATGCAGGCGCCCCGGCCGGGGGCGTAGAGCCAATAGCGCACGGTCTCCACGTCGGCGTCCCCCAGGGCAGCCGCCTGGGCGACTTCTTCCTTGTCCTTGTCAGCCTCTTTGTTCTCACGGTTGACCTGTTCGGAAACGCGCCACGCGTATGCCGAAAGCTCGGGGAAGGAGAAGTACTCGTAGGTTCCGGATTTCAAGACCAACAGAATGCTGTCGCGAATCCGCAGGTATTCAGCAGATCCGGGCACTTTCTTTAACGACGCCAGCACAGAACGAACCGATGAAGGCATCCGGTCGGGCAGCGCGAGGAACCAGCGATCTCGCGAACTCAGGTTGACGTAGGCATATGGGCGAATCCAGAAGAGTCCCATCGTGACGTTCCAGCTGGCATGGCGCTGTTGGAGGACTGCATCGTAGGCGTGACGGAACACTGCTTCTGTCTGTTCAGTCGGCTGATCCGCGTAGGCCAGCGCAACCGCAAACAAGTCCCATAGCCTTTCGATATCCTCATCGTCCCGACGCACCTGGTCGTAGAAGGTCGCGTTGATGTTGAGCAGGACGGGGACACCGACAAAATCATCACGCAGCGGGGCTTGCACGCCAAGAGCGCCACCGATCCCGAGGGCGACCGCTCGGCGCTTGTCATCCGTGAGGCCTCGATTGAAGAGGCCGTAGACCGTGAAAGGATCAATATCGGTCGGAATACCACCTGAGTCAAGCGTCGGCAGAGCCATACCGATGTCGGCGTAGACATGCTGCAACATCGCAATAAGAGCCTGCCGATCATCCTTGAAGGCAAGCAGTTTGTCCGCTAGTTCCATAAAATAGCGCGGCCATGAGTACTGGCTATCCGTCGTCATGGCCACACCCTACCACTGGCATGACCGGCGGCACGCCGACGAAGATGTTCAACTACGCTTCGATAGTCCTCTCCAGTACGAGTGTCAAGAGCAAGACCCTCCAGGGTATCTAGCTTTGCACTTGAGAAAAGACACTAGCAGCCTGCGTCACTAGTCCGACCAGGGCGTTGATCACCGGGTATCCGACAATGAGACTTGCTGCGATCTCAGCCAAGCCCGGCTCAGGATCCCTATTAATGGCACCATACGAAACAAATATTAGTACACCAAAGTAAATCGTAGCTCCGAGATTAATCACCCATATAATCAATGGATTAGAAGCTCCCTCCTCAAAATTATAGTTATTGAGGATCAACATCTGCACAATTAGCGGAACAACAAACAGAAGAAGAACAATGCCGCGCCACGACCGCGATATCGAGAGTCCAACCTTCAGGTGTCGAATCAGCAGCCACAGCGCAAGCGCAGGCATTACAAACACACCCTTACCCAGGCCAGTTGCCCCCAGCAAGCGACTATCAATAATCGCAATAGCGACGGTAAATACATAGAAATAGAAAAGAGCATGATAAGCCCAGCGCTTGCGCATCAACACAAAGATTGCTGAAGCGATCCCCGAGAAGGCGTAGGTACCGAAAATAATGATGGCAAGGAGCGAGCCGAAACGAGACATGTACCAAGGATTGCCTGGAGCAGGTGCACTACCGTTAATGACTTCAGGGATCATCACAATAGAAACGGCGAGAGTGGGAAGCACATGAATAATTGTCAGAACAAGAACTACGACGTCTACTAATTTCTGATACTTCGACACCCCAGAGTTATCCTCGATGCGAGGACCCCTCTGGCGCATTTTAAACTTCTCGTCGGATGCTCGACCGAAATACGAAGCGACAACGAAGACGATAGCACCCACGACGAGCAAGGTTCCAGGGCCAAAGAGGGCGTCAAGTATTGCTTTACTAATATCTCCGCCAAACAGCGAGAATCCAAGCTCCTCGGAAACAGCATCCTGGTTCGCCGTTCCCGCTCCAACCTTGGCTATCGCAGAGTGCACGAACAGCAGCACCAATGTGCCAACAAATTCGATAATGCCTGCAGCCCACAAGCTAATTGCATACAGGGCCGGTAAATGCCTGACTCGCCCCTGAAAGCGAACCATGTCTCTCAAACCCGCGAACATTACATCCTCCTATTACAGTCATTCCTCTATAAAAGAGACTACCAAGCAGCCGGGCCACGCTCGCGCGCGACCCGGCCACTGCCTCGTCAGTCTGAGGCGTTTTAGGCAACTTCCACTGTCTTAAGCGGGACGATTCCGCTCAACGTATCCCCTAAGCGCATCTTCGGCACGGTCGAGCTCGTAGCGCATCTGCAGGTTCATCCAGAATC
>CALHID010000073.1 GCA_938030835.1 uncultured Actinomyces sp.
CCATCACCGCGCTGCGCGCACGCACCTGATGGTCGCGCGGAACCTTGCGCTCGCGGGTCTTCGGCGCCTGCGTCGACCCCAGCGAATACGTGCGCCAATCAATGTCTGAATCGCGCAGATCCGCCAGCGTGATGCGAGAAACCGGGATCTGCTGGCCCTCGATCGCATCCTGCGCGTTCTTACCCCACGGCGCGCCCGACGTGTCCACGACGATGCGGCGGCCGAACGGCTCCTTGCCCGACGCCGAGAGGAACGAGTCAATGTCCGCCTTCTGAATACGGTGACCCAGCGCGTAGAACTTGCACTGAATGGCCACCGGACCCTCGCCGTCGCGGACCGGGATCGCCACCAGGTCAATGCCGGTGTCGCCCGTGCGGTGCTCCGGCCACTCGCTCCACAGGTAGATTTCCTTGAACTGGTGCGCGAAACGTGCGTCGTGGAGCAGGAACTGGCGCGTCAGTTCCTCGAACAACGTGCCCTTCTCGCGCTCGCTCTTTGCGCGCGCACGGTACTCATCCAGCAGGGCATCCAGCGCGGACTTCGAGGAGGCCGGGGCCGTGTCATCCGAGCGGTGTCGAGCCGTGTCGTGGGCGTTGGAATCCGCTTCCATACCGGGCAGAGCCATGAAGTCGTCGTTGCGCGCAGCAGTCATGCGACCAAGAATAGCGGGTAATCTACGACACACAAGCTAGGTGGGTGCTGTGGTGTGCCTACAAGGGGATTGCTGCGTCGGTGAGCAGTAGCTGCGGGGTGCTGGGTACGTGTTTCCGCCGTTTCGTTGATAGTCTCGGCCAACCTTGGGTATATTTCTCAGTAAGTGTTCGGGCTGCTACGTTGCATGCCCATAGTCCAAGGGAGGAAGTAGCGCGGCAATGAGTAATCTTGGGGCGTATCAGATGGTCACTACGGGAATTAAGGCACTGGGAGGGCCTGGTCCTGCAATTGCCAAGGCAACAGGAGTGATTATGCTCGGCGGTGTGATTATCTTTCGAACTGGACTCAATATCGGTGCAAGACTGCGCGAAGGTAAGACCGCTGAAGTTAAGCTCGCTGATTGGGCACGAGCAAAGTTCGCTCAATCCAGTGCCGATGGGTTTTCTGATCTGTATACAGTCTCTGCCGACGTTGAGTGTGGCGGTGGCCTGGTGCTGCATGCAGGTGATCGGTTCCGTGCGGGCAAGGTTATCGACGACATGGTCTACATTGAGGTTGAAGGCAGTGACGATAACCCATTTATTGTGTCGGCTGAACAACTGACACTGCACTCTGACTATCCCTTGCTTCTTAAGGAAGAGGATGACCTGGCGGCTGTCCATTGAGCGCTACTGCAACAAGAGGGCGCGTGATAATGAGTCGGTGTACAAAGAGGAGGCGTGGTCCGGCTCTTGTCCAAGCAATCGGTGCGCCAATGGAAGCGGCATCAGCAATTTCAATCAATGATCCTTAAAACGCCTGCTCTGCAAAACCAAACCAGGTCAATAGAAAGACATAATTCAAATGGCTGTTTTCTATAGTTTTCACTATGAACGAGATGTCTATCGTGTCCAGTTAATCCGTAACATAGGGAGTGTTGAAGGGCAAAAACTTCTCAACGCTCAAGAGTGGGAGGAAGTTGGCAAAAAAGGTGAAAAGGCTATCTGCAATTGGATTGACGAACAGATGAAAGGGAAGAGTGCTGTCGTCGTACTTATCGGTGCACAAACTGCTTCTCGCCCATGGGTGAAGTACGAGATTCAGCGAGCATGGGAACTGTGTAAGCCTCTCCTCGGAATACGTATTCACGGACTTTCGTCAATAGGGACTACAGACACTGAAGGAGCAGACCCTTTTTGTTGCATCAACGGATCTGGAAGGAACCCGGGGGTTCCCATCTTTGACCCCACGCAGCGTGATTCTTGGGGAAGGATTGACTCTAAGGCTACATACGCTGAACTGTCGTTGAACTTGAAATCTTGGGTAGGGAAAGGACGTATCAGGAAGTGACTAGCCTACAGTACTGTCCCTGTCTCTTTTGCTCGATTGTTCGAGGAGAAGATGCAGTTGTGCGCGAAGTTGCACGCAACGACAAGGTCGTGGTTTTCTTCCCAACAGAGCCTGCAGTTCTTGGTCACTGTATGGTGATTCCTCGCCGCCATGTTGAAGAGTTCGTCGCATTGACCTCTGACGAAGTTAGCGCGGTGATGACTTCAGCCCAAGCCGTGGCTATGAGCCTGCGCAAAACCTATCATCCGGATGGAATCAACATCATCCAATCCAACGGTGAGGCAGCTACTCAGAGCGTTCCTCATGTTCACGTTCATATCGTGCCCCGATGGGATGGCGATGCCTTTGGGGAAATTTGGCCATCCAAGACAGACTTCTCTGATGAGGAGAAGGACCGTGCTCTAGCCAAGTTACGCGCAACAACTCTTCTTCCTGATAGTTCCGTTACGCCTGAGGATCGTCGGCAGCACCTGTCCTTTGCTCAGAACGTCATCAGTCGTATGGCGCAATCGTCTTCCAACACGAAAAGTTGGTTGCTTCCCGTAGTGACGGCAGCTTATGGGTATTCACTCACGAAGTGCTCCGTCGCACTTGCTCTCCTAGGCATCGTTGCTACGGTTGTTTTCGCATTCCTGGATGTCGGATACCTGAGGACTGAGCGCAAATATCGCGACCTCTACGAGCGTATAGCGGCCGGTGACCCCGATGTTTCTCCATATTCGCTGAATTACCAGTGCTCTGGGGAAACCTGGAGAACCCGCTTCTTGGAATATTGCTCAGTCATTAAAGGGTGGGCGATCTGGCCATTCTACGGGACTCTACTTATTTGTGGGCTCGCGTCCTTTGGAATGGCGCTTCTGCATGGACATTGATAAGGGGTTCTTCGTTCTCGCTTAACTACGTGGGAAGTGTTTCTGGTTGCGCTGCAGCAGTGCGGCGCATCCCTCGCCTAACTCTGCGCGACCTCAGCCCGGATGAGGGGGATCGGGTATGCCGCCGCCGAGATGGGGGAGAGGAACGAGT
>CALHID010000074.1 GCA_938030835.1 uncultured Actinomyces sp.
GTCTCCCACGCGACGGGATCGGTAAAGTTCTGAGAGGAACGAAGATCTTCGATCAACCGGGACATCTGAGTCACGGTCGCGATGTAGCAGCACAGAACACCGCCGGGAACAAGCGCGTGTGCAACCGCATCCAAGTTCTCCCAGGGAGCGAGCATGTCAAGGACTACACGATCAACACTCGAGGCAGGCATGGCATTGAGTTCATCTGCCAGATCATTGACCCGAAGATCCCACGCTGGATGTGGAGCGCCAAACCACAGTTCAACGTTATCGCGTGCAATCTGTGCGAATTCTTCGCGCCTTTCGACAGAAATCAGCCTGCCGCGCTCCCCTACTGCGTCCAAAAGAGCCATCGATAGAGCACCCGAGCCAGCACCGGCCTCGACAACTACTGCACCGGGGAAAATATCCGCGTAGTGAAGGATCGTCCCAGCATCTTTCGGGTAAACGACCGCAGCGCCTCTGGGCATTGACATGACATAGTCAACTTGAAGCGGGCGTAAAATCTGGAACTGACGTCCCTCTTCAGTAGTGATGACCTGGCCATCAGGGCGACCGATTAGATCATCGTGATTGATAAAGCCACGATTGGATTGAAAACGCCCACCAGAAACCAAAATAACGGTGTGCAAGCGGCCCTTTGGGTCGCGAATTTGGACGCGCTCGCCTTCTCGGAGAGAACCACGGTGACGTTCTTGGCCAAGGCCCTGGGCTTCATGTTCATGTGTGCTCATCGCCTCTACACTACCGCGGCGCATGGATGAACTGCCTGTTTAAACCCCGCGCGAAAAGGTGGAACTGGTTACGGTAGATGTATGAGGAATTCACTCCCAAGCCGGCCCGCACTTTCGGCAAGCCGTACGAAAGAGTACCAGCGCTGCCCGCTGCAGTTTCGCCTGCATGTCGTCGACCGCGTTAAAGAACCTCCGACGCAAGCAACACTTCTTGGGACAACAGTTCACGCCACCTTGGAAAACCTCTATGCCCTGCCAAGGGAAGAACGCAATGAGACACACGCTATCGAGCTTTTACGTACCGAATGGGAAAAGACTCTTGCTGGCGACCCAAGTGTCATGAATCTTTTTTCAGACCATGCGGACTTCGAACGCTGGCGCGAACGAATGCATTCGATGATCAGTAATTATTTTGCGATCGAAGATCCTCAAGCGCTCGAACCGCTGTCTACCGAAGCCCTTGTCGAGGCAACAACTTCGCAAGGAGTGAATCTCCTCGGTTACATTGATCGAGTCGACCAAGCACCCAACGGAGATCTGAGGGTCATCGACTACAAGACCGGGAAGGCTCCTTCCCCACGTTTTCAAGAGGAAGCATTATTTCAGATGCGTTTTTACGCCCTCTTGCTTTCTCTCACAAAGCGACTGCCGAGGCGTACACAGTTGGTTTATCTCGCCTCTCAAAAGGTGCTGACCTTTGACCCGGATTCCGCTGATATTTCTCGCTTTAGTGAAGAACTTTCCCGGACCTGGGAATCAATGAGAAGGGACGCTTTGCAGGGCTATTTTGCCCCACGACGAAACCCGCTGTGCGATTGGTGTGGGGTGCGTTCGATGTGTCCACTGTTTGATGGGACTACACCTGAGATCCCAACCAGCGGTCTGGAACGTTTACTGGCAATGGGTCCGCGGCAATCTGATCAGTGAGCGCGAACGAGGTTCGGACGTTGCCCTTCCATAATCGACTCAATGACACTTTCACTGAGGTCACTAAGCTCGCGAATATAGGGAAAATCAGCGGCGAACTCTTCGGGCGCCGCCCCCTTGATCGCGACGGCCACTCCGCCACTGGCAGAAGCAGCTTCAAGACCAACCGGCGAATCCTCGACAATCATGCAGTGACGGATGTCAACTCCAAGAAGCTCAGCAGCCTTGAGGTAGCCCTCTGGTGAAGGTTTTCCTTCCGAGACATCATCTCCGTAAATTGCGTTCGTAAAACCGGGTGTTGCGGGTACATGCTCGAGGACCCTGGATGCCACTCGCCGTCGCGTCGCTGTAACGACCGCTGTCGGAATTGAGTGCTCATGGCACCAAGCAAGGAGTTCGACCAAACCGTCTTTCCAGGGCAATCCCGCGTCGAGGCGATCGATCACCCCCTGCTCAACACGATCGGCAACCACGGCCTCGTCAAGAGGATTGCGGGCAAATGAACGCAAAATTGCCACCATCCGCGGCAAGGTAGACCCCAACATCTTTTGGCGCATCTGCGGGGTCATCTGTGTCCCCATCTCAGCGAGCACCTGTCCTTCCGCGCCCTCCCACAGGGGCTCGGTATCGACGACGGTGCCATCCATATCGAAGAGAATTGCCTCAGGCAGAGTCATACTTTCGTAAGTCCTTCACACAAGATTCACGCAGCGGGCGTTGTTCCCAAGGGGGAAAGCAGACCGCTTAACAGACCAAGAGCTACAAGAATACCAATTGCGATTCGGTACCAAACGAAGGGCGCATAGGACTGAGTGGAAATAATCTTCAGGAACCACAAGATCACAACGACGCCGACCACGAAGGCAATGATTGTTGCAGCGATTGTCGGGCCGACAGCAATGGTCTCACTGCCGGTCAAGACCTTTGCCACCTTGTAGAGCCCCGAAGCCCACACGGCCGGCATCGCCAAAAGGAAGGAATAGCGGGCGGCAGCTTCACGGGTGTAGCCCAAGAAACGTCCCATAGTAATTGTTCCACCCGAACGAGAGACACCCGGGATCAGGGCCATTGCCTGCGCGAGGCCGTAGAGAAGGGCATCCTTCCACGTCATCGATTTCAGATCGCGCTCTTGAGGTGCATAGCGATCCACAAATCCCAAAAGTAGGCCAAAAACAATCAGCATCGCCGAAGTGATCCACAGGTTACGCAAGCCCGTATCAATCGCATCTTGGAAAAGAAGACCCAAAATACAAATCGGAAGGGAACCGACGATAATCATCCAACCCATTCGCGCATCTGGATCACTTGAGGGCACGCGATTTTCCTTTGCACCCAGTGGCAAAGATCGGAACCAAGCGCTGAGGATGCGGACAATGTCCTTCCAGAAGACGATAACGACCGCGAGTTCTGTACCGATTTGCGTGATTGCGGTGAAAGCAGCACCCGGATCGGTTGAACCCGTAAGCTCACCGACAATGCGAATATGCGCGGAGGACGAAACGGGAAGGAACTCCGTCAGGCCCTGAACAAGTCCAAGGATGATTGCATCAAGCAAGTTCATATCCCCAACTCTACGGCGCTTGGCCTCAGGCTAGCCAAAGATGGGCATGTGTATGCCGTCATAGCCTGCGCGTTCTAGGCTTATATCTATGGAGATTCGTCAATGTGGAACACATGGGCTTTCTGTATCCAGTCTGGGTTTGGGAACACTGACTTGGGGACGTGACACAGATGAAGATCAGGCATGCGCAATGCTCAAATCCTTCGTTGACGCTGGAGGGACTCTTGTAGAGGTGAGCCCTCTTCACGGCTCCGGACGCGCTCTCAGCGTTCTCGCCGAGGCCTTACGCGCCGTCGGCCGACACCGAGTCAGGATTGCTTTGCGTGGTGCAATGCGTTTCTCTCAAGGAGCTAATGAGCTCTCCGCTTCACGCGGCGATATGCTCCGCTGCCTGGATACAACACTTGCGATACTCGAAACAGATTTCGTTGACCTCTGGTTAGCAACTCCGTCCCCAACAGGAGTTCCGCTCGAGGAAACTCTGTCGGCGCTCGAATGGGCCTATTCCAGCGGACGCGCGCACTACCTTGGGCTCAGTCACCGCGATACGTGGGATTGTGCGCTCATGTGGGCACAGTCAGATCGACTTCCTCTGGCCGCCGTCGAAGAAGAACACTCGCTCCTATGCTCGTCTCCCCTGCTCGAGCGAGCACGACACAACGGCTTTGGATTCCTTGCACATTCACCGCTTGCGGGAGGTGTCCTTACAGGAAAATATCGTCACACGACACCACCTGATTCACGAGCCGCATCCACACATCTGCGCTCAAGCGTTGAGCCATATCTGAAGAGCAGTCTCCCGATTGTCGAAGCTTTATCTCAGGCAGCACATGGGCTGGAATGTTCGATTGCTGACGTTGCTTTGGCGTGGGTAGAGGGCACACCCGGAGTGACAAGCGCAATCATCGGGCCTCGAAACCTGGTACAACTCGAGCAGATACTCAATGGACGCATTGACCTTCCACTTCCGATTCGCCAGGTATTAAGTGAAGTGAGTGCAAAATAGAAGCGGGCATTAAATAAAGGTGTGCGGGCAGTAGCAACTGCCCGCACACCTTAAAGACAACTTGACCGACTAGTCTTCGTCTTCATCCTCATCAAGGTCGACAAATTCATCGTCGTCCTCGTCGACTTCTTCATCATCTTCATCATCGTCGTCAAAGTCCTCATCCTCGTCTTCCTCATCAGAAACAATGAGATCGAAAGGAAGCTCGACTTCGAACTGCGTGAAAAGCACGTCATCGTAGGTGAAGAAGGCATCACGGAGAGCTTCTTCAGCGTCAATGAGTGCTTGTTCATCGACGTGATCAGAGGAAGCCACCTCGTAGTGATTCTCGAAAGCGGCAATCAGCTGATCTAGGACAAGACGAGGTTTCGTGGTCATAGTCACACATCCTACACGATGTCTACGGCAAGTTCAGCTGGGACCTAATGACCGAAACCATCAGATCAGCGCCCTTAATCTCTGCTGTTTGATCGGCTCCCAAAATACGCGAATTGCCCTGAGAATCAAGAAGCTGAGATACGCCGTGCTCAGGCCCCAGCGGCAGAATTACCCATTCGTCGCTGGGGTTGTAGGTCGCCTGTGGTTCTTTACCAGACAGCTGTGAAGAGATATTCGAGATCACGATGCGTGCCTGTGCTCGGGCAGCATCAGCACGCTTTGATTCGCGAACATCCGTAACGTCACCAATCGCGTAGATGTTGGTTTGGCCGACGACTTGAAGCGTTGGTTCTACCTTGAGAGCGCCGTCTGGGCGAACCGCAGACTGCAGCTCGGTACCTGCAACATAACCGGTATTCGGACGGGCACCATAGCACTGGAACCACATATCAGCTTCAATACGATGACCGTCCTTCGTTTCAACGACGAAACGGCCAAGCTCACCAACATTGAATGGCGGAAGGTATGCGAGCTCCGAGCCTTCAATGAGGCGGATATTCAGTTCCTTCAGTTGCTCGCGAACCTGATCGCGCAGCTCATCAGCAAAGCCCTGAGTCGGGAGAAGCTCAGATTGCTTTTCAACCAAAGTAATTTCCAGGTCTGGGAAGGCATTGCGCAGTTCTCCAGCGAATTCAATACCAACAGTTCCGGCACCTACCAAGAGCACGGAGCGAGCACCATGAAGGTAGGAGTGCAACTGCTTCAGGCGAGCCTTTGCAACATCAGAACGCGAAGCCGAGTACTTTGCTGGGAATGGATAGGTCGAACCGGTTGCCAAAACAACGTAGTCAGCATCGATTGGCTCCTGACCGAAGATATGAACTCGAGTCCCTTCAACCTGAGAAACCGTTCCGTGAATGACCTGTCCATTGCTCAGAAGATTCGAATAGGGCATGAAAATTGAATGCTGCCATGCCTCATCGACTGCGGCACGCAGGGCCGCAGCATGGTGAACAAACTGATCTTTTTGCTCGACCAGAATGACTTCGGCAAGAGGATCAAGTCCCTTGGCGACGGTGACACCACCGTACCCGCCACCGACAACGACGACTCGGGCCACAGTGCTCTCCTTCTCTCGTTGGTTATCTCCCATTGTCCCTGAAAACCCAGAGAGCAACGAGTGCAAAAAGTGTGTTATTCCTGACCAAGGGCTCGAGCAATATTCGGTGTGAAGAAGTTTGGTCCCTTCAATACCTTGCCGTCCTCACGGAGTTTCACGCTGCCATCGGGCATGAGCTTCGACAGATTAGACGCCTGAATTTCTGCAAGAACACGATTCAAATCGATTCCAGATTCCAGGGCCATTCCATAGATGACGTAGACCAGATCGCCTAAAGCATCCGCAGTCTCAATGATGTCTCGCGTTCCGTCATCCGCTTCCACCGCACGCTGGGTTGCTTCTTCAACGATTGCGCGCGCTTCCTTTCCGTACAAGGCACCGAGTAGTTCAGCGAACTCTTCACGGATCAAGCTCACGCGCATGTGGAGACGCTCATAGTCAAGAGTTGGCTCTTGATGATCGCGAATACGGTCGGGCATGAAGTAAGTTGTGTGAAACTGCTGGACAAGAGCTTGTGGGCGAGATGAATCCAAGACTTCGGGCGCGCCGGCGTTAGGTCCGTCCCACGGACTTGCAGGCGTGCGCGGGTCAGTGGCAAGGATGCCTCCTACCCAAGCCTCGTATCCGGGAAGGCGCGCAATGCCTTCCTTACGGAAACCGTTCTTCCACGCGGCCTTCCAAGATCCCCAATTTCCTACGTGCGCCGCCCACTCAACTCGAGAGGCACCAAATTTCTCAAATGCCGTATCTAGAGCAAGGGACACAGCCTCTGTTGCAACGCCCTCTCCCCACTCGTCATGGCAGACAAAATACGAGACTTCATAACGGTCAGAAAAATGAGTATTACGAATGAGCTCGATGCGCCCAAGGAAACGTCCATCATGGGCACTGCGAATCGCCCAATCAGCGCTGCCCTGCTCCCACTTCGAAGGGACCTTTGCAAGATTCTCTTCAGCCATTGACAGGGTGTAGGGATGGGGAATCGACGTTGTTTCGTGAAAAATTGGATCCTGCAATGCGTCAGTAAGGTCCGCCGCATCGTTAGCAGACAGCGGAACTAAGACAATATTTTGACCGTGAACGTCAAAGGGTTCCATCAGTGTGTTTCCTCCTGTGTTGATGCATTCGGGTGGACCTGTTCCCACGCAGTCGTCAGAATTCGCCTCATCGCTTCGGTATCGTGCATTCCCTGGACAACAAGACTCCGGTCGAAGAGATAGGTCGGAATAGTGTCAATTCCCATCTGTACCGCAATCTGATAGTCCGAGAAAACTTCGGACGAGGCGACAGGGTCGCTCAGAGCGTCAACAACCAGCATTTCGGGGATCCGCACATCCTGCGCACAGCCAATCAGTACATCCGGGTCCGCTAGATTCAAACCGATCTCAAAACGAGCACGGAACAAGGCTTCGGCATATGCAAATTGATACGTCCCTGCCCCGCTCGTCACTCCGGATTTTTCGTCCATTTCTCGCGCAGCTGACATTGCTTTATGCGCGAACGAGGTGGGTGCAACGACCAAGGAATCAAAATCTAGAGAAATTCCATCGGCACGAGCGAGCTCACCGACGTGAATGAGAGCATCAGCAGCTTCCTCTTGACTCATGCCTGGATGCGTGTGGACCAAGAAATCCGCCTGGGACATTTCAAGAGCAGCAGACTGCTCAGGATCGAGCAAATAGGAGTGGAAACGAACCTCGACCTGGTCGCGATGTTCGAAACGCGTGAGAGCATCACGCAGATGATGGATACCGAGGTAACACCAAGGGCATGCAAAGTCTGCCCATACGTCAACATGCATGAAGTCTCTCCTCGGGGATAAGAGCACGTTCGCCTATGCACAGGTTACGTTGCGTATTGAGGAGTTACCAGTGCAAAGAAAAATCCCGGGGATCCGAAGATCCCCGGGATCTGTGCGCGGAGGGGGACTTGAACCCCCACCCTCTAATACGAGGACTAGCACCTCAAGCTAGCGCG
>CALHID010000075.1 GCA_938030835.1 uncultured Actinomyces sp.
AGTCAGCGTAATGCCGGCCGAAAGGGGCACAATCGCTGAGTGGCTCTCTGAGAAAAGGGGAGCGGCGGTTGATATTCACGTCCCGCAACGTGGCCCGAAGGCTCAGCTTATGGAGACCGTTAAGGAAAATGCGAAGCAGGCATTGCTCCTTCATAAGACACGTCGCAGTGGTGATCTTGCTCAACGTGGTCAGGCTCTGGATGAGCTTGCTGAATACCTTGATCTTCCAGCTTCGCCTTTGCGCATCGAGTGCTACGACATCTCTCACACACAGGGGCAGCTTCAGGTCGGGTCGATGGTTGTGTTTGAAGATGGAGTACCGAGGAAGGACGCATATCGCCACTTCAATATTCACGGTGAAAATGGAGAGGGAACGCCTGACGATACATCGGCAATGGACGAAGTCCTTCGGCGTCGATTCCGCAGGCTCCTTGCTGAAGAAAATGGCGAAGATGGTGAAGATGAGGAAGGCATCGCCTTTGAATCCGGTCCGGTCGATGCTAACGGACGGCCACGGCGCTTTTCCTATCGACCAGATCTAGTTGTTGTCGACGGCGGCTTGCCGCAGGTTAATGCTGCCCGCGATGCTTTGGACTCAATGGGAATTGATATTCCCCTGATCGGCCTTGCAAAGAGGCTGGAAGAAGTGTGGATTCCCGGCGAGGAATTCCCGCTGATCTTCCCGCGTACCTCTGCAGCTCTCTATATGCTGCAGTATCTCAGAGATGAATCCCATCGATTCGCTATCACAGCGCATAGGAAACGGCGCACGAAGAATCAGCAACGCTCGGTACTGGATGGAATTGCAGGAGTTGGTCCGTCGCGCCAGAAAGCGCTCTTACGCCACTTCGGTTCTGTCAAGAAAATTCGTGAATCTACGCCTGAACAAATCGCAGAAGTGAATGGGATTGGCCCCTCCTTGGGAAGCGTCATTTGGCAGGCGCTCAATCCGGATTCTCCGCTTTCGCAGTAGCGCCAAACTGTCTGAGGTAAAACCGGGAAAGATTCACTGATCAATGGCACCATAGGGGTATGAGCGAAACTCCCATCCCACCCGACACTTCGCAGGAAACCGTCCCCGGAGGCATCCCACTCCTCGATGAGATTGCCCCCGTGACTCCCGATGAGGGTGGCAACGAGGTCGTGATCATTACCGGGTGCTCAGGAGCAGGACGTACCGGTGCTGCGCGTGCACTTGAGGATCTTGATTGGTACGTCGTTGACAATCTTCCACCAGCAATGCTTCCAGCGCTGGTTGGCATGATGAGTCCCGATGGTGGGGGAGTCCACAGACTGGCTGTCGTTGTTGATGTGCGTTCGCGTGAGTTCTTCGCTGATTTTGCGCGTGCCCTTGAGCAGCTCAAAGAGTTGGGGGTTGCCTATCGAGTGATCTTCCTCGAAGCATCGACGGATACGCTTGTCCGACGTTATGAATCAAATCGCCGCCCTCATCCACTTCAGGGAGATGGAACTCTTCTTGATGGGATTACAGCTGAGGAGCGCGCACTTGCTCCTCTGCGTCGTTTCGCAGATACGATTATCGACACCTCCAGGATGTCCGTCCATGACCTGACACGTCATATCCGTGATGTTATTGCTCAGGCCGGAGATGTTCCGCTTCGCATTACTGTTGAATCCTTCGGTTTTAAGCATGGGCTACCTTTGGATGCTGACCACGTTCTTGACGTGCGCTTTTTAAAGAACCCCTACTGGGTTGATGAATTGCGACATTTAACGGGTAAAGATCGACCCGTTGCAGATTATGTCCTATCCCAGCCGGGTGCCCACGACTTCGTTGTTGGTTACGCTGATCTTCTTGCACCCATGCTGAAGGGGTATATTGGTGAACTCAAGCGTTACACAACAATTGCAGTTGGGTGTACGGGCGGGAAGCACCGTTCAGTGGCGAGCGCAGAGCTCATCGCCCGCAGGCTGCGCGAGCATGGTTTCAATGTGCGGATCATGCATCGCGATATGGGAAAGGAATAGTCGATGACCTACGTTGATGCTGCTGGGTGGATGCAGCGTGGTGAATCGAATAACCGTGTTGTCGCTCTAGGCGGTGGACACGGGCTATCCGCTACCCTGCGCGCACTGCGACACATCACACGTCAGCTCACAGCCGTGGTCACCGTTGCCGATGATGGTGGGTCTTCGGGCCGACTTCGCGCAGAAATGCCAATTCTTCCTCCTGGTGATTTACGCATGGCTTTAGCGTCTTTGTGTGAAGAAACTGAATGGGGTTTGACTTGGCGCGATGTCTTCCAGATGCGCTTGAAGACCAGTGGTCCGATGGATGGTCACGCGGTCGGCAATATCGTGATTGCTGGATTGTGGCAGCTCCTCGACGACCCGGTTGAAGGTCTTGATTTTGTTGGCCGTCTCTTGGGTGCGCAGGGGCGTGTTCTCCCGATGTCGACAGACCCGCTGAGTATTGAAGCGGATATGAATGATAACGGGCGACACTACACCGTTAAAGGTCAATCGAAAGTTGCAATTGCACCGGGTGATGTTGAGGCTGTGCGCCTCAGCCCAGAAGAACCAAAGGTTCCCGCAGCAGTTACCGATGCGATTTCGGAAGCCGATTGGGTTGTTCTTGGTCCCGGTTCTTGGTACACCTCGGTAATTCCACACTTACTGGTTCCTGATCTTCACCGTGCACTGGTGACGACCGAAGCTCACCGTGCACTGATTTTGAACCTTGAACGTCAGCGCGGCGAAACAGAGTCAATGACAACTGCTGATCACGTCCGAGCGATCGCTCAATACGCCCCCAGTTTCAAACTGGATGTAGTGATCGCTGATCCGACAACGACTGACGATATTGATGATCTTGCCGAGGCTGCCGATTCTCTAGGCGCGCGTGTGCTTTTGCGTCAGGTTCGCACCGGTGATGGCGAAGCCCATCATGATCCTCTACGACTTGCTGCAGCATTGCGTGATGCTTTTGATGGTTTTCTTGGTGAAGTTGGCCGCAGCGAAACCTGGCTCCCGTAAAATCTTCCTCGTTCCAGTGCACCCTGACATAAGGAGACAAGGTGTCCCTCACATCGGATATGAAAGACGAATTAGCGCGTAGCGCGGTTCCCTCGCAATCTGCGATGGCCGCAGAGGTATGTGCGATTCTTCGTTTCTCAGGTGGTCTACACCTCGTGGGTGGTCGGATCCTTATCGAGGCAGAGTTAGATTCTTCCGTAGCCGTACGCCGTCTTCGTGCATTCCTGACCAGCTTGTACAACGTTGAGTCCTTTGTTGTTGTCGTTTCGGGTTCGTCGTTGCGCCGAGGCAAGCGTTACGTCGTACGCGTCGTGCACCGGGCGGATGAACTTGCTCGACTCACCGGCCTCGTCGATGGGGCGGGAAGGCCAGTGCGCGGGCTTCCTGCGACCTTGGTTGCTTCCGGGAAAGAAGAGGCCGCGGCTGTGTGGCGCGGCGCATTTCTTGCCCGCGGTTCTCTTCTCGAGCCTGGACGCTCCTCGTCTTTGGAAATTACATGCCCGGGACCTGAGGTTGCACTCGCAATGGTGGGACTCGCCCGTAAGCTCGGGGCTACTGTTCGTTCAAAGGAAGTGCGCGGATCTGATCGTGTCACTGCTCGTGATTCCGAGGCCATTAGTGCGCTTATCCGTGCGCTGGGTGCACCTGCTACTCATGTTGCCTGGGAACAAAGGCGTGAGCGTCGCGAGGCCCGGGGTTCAGCTAACCGCCTTGCAAACTTTGATGATGCGAACCTTCGTCGTAGCGCTCGCGCTGCGGTCGCGGCCGGAGCGAGAGTTGAGCGAGCCTTCGCGATTTTGGGCGACGACGTCCCAGATCACCTGAGGCAGGCGGGGGAGTTGCGTATTCAGTACAAGCAGGCTTCCCTTGAGGAGCTGGGCAAACATACCGATCCGCCGCTGACAAAGGACGCGGTTGCAGGGCGTATTCGTCGTCTTTTGGCTATGGCCGATAAGGTCGCGCATGAACGAGGTATTCCCGATACCGAATCTGCCCTGACCTTGGATATGCTCGACGGTGACTGAGATCTCTCTTTCAGCATAATGTGGGCCAGATCTCTAAGGACTTAGTTCACCCTCATCTCAGACCGTGAAGGTGTAGATTAGAGATACTGGAACCGCAGAGAACTGCGGGCCATAGATGCAAACCGCATCTTCATGGTTGATACAGAAAGCGTGTCCCGCAGGGGGCACAAGCAGGAGGACAACAGTGACCACCCGCGTTGGTATTAACGGCTTCGGCCGCATCGGTCGTAACTTCTTCCGCGCTGCAATTGAGCAGGGCGCAGACCTCGAGGTCGTTGCAGTTAACGATCTGACCGACAATAAGACTCTGGCACACCTGCTGAAGTACGACTCGATCATGGGTCGCTTCAATGGTGAGGTTTCCTACGACGATGAGGGCATCATCGTTGACGGAAAGCACATCAAGGTTCTCGCACAGCGCGATCCTGCCGACCTGCCTTGGGGCGAGCTCGGTGTTGAGGTTGTCGTCGAATCCACCGGTTTCTTCACCGATGGTGAGAAGGCAGCTGCGCACATCGCAGCCGGCGCAAAGAAGGTTGTCATTTCGGCGCCTGCAAAGAACGTTGACGGCACCTTCGTCATGGGCGTGAACGACGGCGATTACGATCCCGCCACCATGAACATCATCTCCAACGCTTCGTGCACCACCAACTGCCTTGCTCCTCTGGCCAAGGTTCTCCACGAGAACTTCGGTATCGAGCGCGGCATCATGACCACCATCCACTCCTACACCG
>CALHID010000076.1 GCA_938030835.1 uncultured Actinomyces sp.
TTGCCATTGTTCAGCGAGTAGTGGACATTCATCTGCGGCATTTCGCAGAGCGCCTCGACAATCGCGTAGCCGATGAGGTGGGTAAATGAAACCTTGCCACCAACCGTGCGCGCGAGGTGCGCATTGATGACCGATCGGTTCTCAATGAGGATCTTCGCAGCAATCTGGCGTTGAGAAGTTGCTGTTGGGATGGTGAGTGACTCATCCATGTTGCGAGCCGTTGCGCGAGCAATGCCCTTCAATACATGGAGCTCATCTTAGGTTTCCGCCTGTTCTCACAAAGACGAGGCAACCGGGGAAGTGTGATGAATACGCGCGTAGGGTGACGAGGCCTCGGCGGATTGGGCCGGAGGAGCGGGAGGAAGATCGGAACGGGTCACCGAAACCTCCGGCTGCTCTGTTGCCGGGTTATCCTCGTGAGCGGCCAATGCGGCCTCGGCACTGACGACCGCGGTGGGCTGAGTTGGGAGAGGAGCCTGGCTTCGATGGAGCTGTGCCGGGACGGTATCGCCCTCAAAATAGGCGCGCCAAGACGCATCGACACTGAGTGGATCGGTCAACCACTGCTGACGCATTTGTTGAACCCATTCGTGTGAACGTGGGGAATCCGCCACCGTTACACCATCCTTTTCCCTGAACACGGCCATGTGAGTCTTGACATTATTTTAGGCCCTCACGTCCAGAATGCCCTTTCCTACGTGGGCCTTTCTCACACTTCGAAGATGGGTGAGTCCAGATAGACTGGAAGAACCATGGATAGTGACAGTTGTTGCCCTGACCAAAGTTTGACGTGTGTTCACCACCAAATGGTGGGAGGCCAGCGTGCTTCTTGATATCGCAATGCTCCTTTTAGGAGTGATCCTCACCGCGGGTACCTTCATCTTTGTTTCCGCAGAGTTTTCTCTTGTTGCCCTTGATCAGGCCGTCGTTGAAAGTCGTGCAGCTGCGGGTGACGCCCGGGCGCGCCAGGTGGGGCAAGCCATTAAGAACCTCTCGACTCAACTTTCGGGCTCGCAGGTTGGCATCACCTTAACAACGATTCTCTTGGGGTATACCACCCAATCAGCGCTCGCGGATCTCCTCACCAAGGCTGGCGTCGGCCTCGGGCTATCCACTGCTATTTCTTCAGCGGTTGGAGTGGGTGTCGCAGCGGTCATCATCAATGTCATGTCCATGGTTTTTGGTGAGCTTGTTCCAAAAAACTTGGCGCTGGCCCATCCCCTGAAGACTGCAGGGCGTATCGTCCCCTTTAATACCCTCTTCACCGTGATTTTCAAGCCGGTCATTGTTGTCCTGAATTCCTCCGCGAATGGGATATTGCGTCTTTTGGGAGTAGAGCCCCAAGAAGAGCTTTCATCTGCAAGATCTGCATCAGAATTAGCTGCGATGGTTCGCCACTCTGCCCAAGAAGGGACATTGGATACCTCGACGGCCTCGCTATTTACGAATTCCATCCGCATCACTGAACTCACCGCCGTGGATGTCATGACCGATCGCGGGCTTCTTCACACGATTCCTGATGATGCCTATGCCTCTGATGTCGTCCGCGCCGCGCACGAAACCGGACACTCTCGTTTCCCCGTGATTGGCGAGGATCGTGACGACATCATCGGTTTTGTCTCATTGCGCAGGGCCGTTGCGGTTCCCTACGAAAAGCGCGATGAGGTTCCGGTCCTTTCATCCTCTCTTTTAGCCGATGCCCCACGCGTACCTGAGACCTTGGATCTGGCGACCCTTTTGGTTCAATTGCGTGAAGAAGGCTTGCAGATGGCAGTGGTCGTTGATGAATACGGTGGTGTCTCTGGAATTGTGACCCTTGAAGACGTGGTTGAGGAGATCGTTGGTGATGTCGCCGATGAGCACGATCAGCGTCGCCTAGGTATTCGTCCTCGTCCCGACGGGTCCTACCTTGTACCGGGGCGTCTGCGTATTGATGAACTCGCGCAGAAGATTAAAATTTTCCTTCCTGACGATGGGCCCTATGACACTCTTGCAGGCCTGATTATGACTGAGCTCGGAACGATCCCACAGGTTGGAGATCGATGCGAAGTTGCTGGCGTGCGCCTCGAGGTCATTCAGATGATGGGCAGGCGTGTCATGCAGGTGAGTGTTGTTCCGCCCGTTCACGAGGCCGAAGGCGAGGTGCTCCTGTGAATAGCACCCTTGCTTTGGTCCTGACCGTTCTTTTGCTTGCGATGAATGCCTTTTTCGTCGCGGGAGAGTTCGCGACGACCTCCTCTAGGCGCTCCCAGATCGAGCCTTTGGTGGAAGAGGGTGTCCGAGGATCGCGTTATGCACTCTTTGCCTTAGAGCACGTGTCCTTGATGCTGGCGATCTGTCAGTTGGGCGTGACCGTAGCTTCAACCTCATTGGGTGTGGTTGCTGAACCAACTTTTGCTGCAATGATTGAGGGACCGATGGAAAAATGGGGGCTGCCGCATTCGTGGGTACACGTCGTCGGCTTCACCTTTTCTTTGGTCTTGGTGCTGTTCCTCCATGTCGTTTTCGGTGAAATGGTTCCAAAGAACCTCTCAATTGCGAATCCACAGCGTCTTCTTCTTGTGCTTGCGCCGATTTTGGTCAATATCGGTCATGTCATTCGCCCGATCATTCACGCTATGGATCACCTGGCCAACTGGTTCTTACGCGCAGCGGGAGTCGAACCAAAGTCAGAGATTTCCGCGACCTTCACTATCGAAGAGATGGCGACCATTGTTGAGCATTCTCAGCAAGAAGGAATGATTGATGATGATCTGGGCTTGCTCTCTGGAACCCTAGAGTTTTCTACTGAGAACGCCTCTGATGTCATGGTTCCACTGAGCGAATTGGTGATTCTGAGTGCTGAGTGCACTCCCGAGGACGTTGAGAAGGAAGTCGCGCGTACCGGTTTCTCGCGATTCCCGGTTGCCGATGACTCCGGAGCGCTCAGTGGATACATTCACCTCAAGGATGTCTTGTATGCCGAGGGCGCCGAGAGATTCGAACCTGTCACTTCATGGAGAATTCGCAAGATGGAAGCGGTCTCTATGGAAGCAGAGGTCGAAGATGCTCTGCGCCATATGCAGCGCGCTGGCGCCCATCTCGCAGAGGTCATTGGCAAGGACGGAAACGTTCAAGGAGTGCTCTTCCTTGAAGATATTCTTGAGCGTCTTGTCGGAGAGGTCCGCGATGCACTCCAACGCGATTCGCTTCCGGGGGCTCATCGCCAAGCATGAGCGCTAGGACACAAGTACCTGCGTGAGCGAAAAATATTTGGGATGATTAAAAAGTTATGACGACACCAGCACCGAACTTACCCACGCGACGCCAGCGCGCTCACGAGCGCGCACAGCGTGCGCAGGTTGATGCTGCCCAGGTTCTTCCCGCTGAAACTCTGGGACGAAAGCGCGGTAGAGCTGGTCGCCTTCTTGTGCGTTCCAGTGTCCTTCTTGCTTTAGGAGCAATGACCATCGCGGTTCCGCTCAGTGGTTTTCTTCGTCCCGACGTTTCAATTTCTATTCCTTCACGTCAGTTCGGCGCAGCAATTGGTTCACAGTCGTGGGCCTCTGATTCTCAAGCCGTCTCGCTTTCTTCCGGCCTCAACGCGCAGGTTGATGCTGCCTCGCGATCGCGGGTACGTTCGCCGCTCATGGTGCAGTGTGTCGGCGATGGGGGCGGTGCGGCTGATGGTACGCGCACTTTGACGAAGGCGGATACGATCTACTGGCCTCTTCAAGAGGGCACCTACCAAATCACCTCGCCTTTCTCGATGCGAATTTCACCCGTCTCGGGAACCATGCTCATGCATGAAGGCGTCGATATGGCCGCCCCGCTGGGGACTCCAATTCATGCGGTATTTGCTGGACAGGTGACGGAGGTTTCTGAGAATTCTCGTTCTGGAGCTCTTGTGACGATTCGTCACACCGCCAGTGATGGAAGCGTGTTCTATTCTGCTTACCTTCATCAGTACATGAAGGATATTAAAGTCAAGGTTGGTCAACAGGTTTCAGCTGGAGAACAAATTGGAGCCGTTGGATCGAATGGCTGGTCTACTGGACCTCACCTTCACTTTGAGATTCATAATTCTTCGGACCAACCGGTTGATCCGGAGGTATGGATGGCGGACCATAAAGCGGTCCACATCGGTAAGGAGTGCTAAGCATGTATCGGGTTGTGGGCGACGGGCCGATTATTCTTGCGCATCGAGGCGGGGGAGCAGAAGGACCTGAGAACACTCCAGAAGCTTTTGAGGCGCTACGTAATATTCAGGTCTACCACGTTGAAACTGACGCGCATTTAAGCGCCGATGGTCAGGTTGTTCTGAACCATGATCCCGAGGTCGATCGCACGTATCCAGCAAGCGGAAAAATCCGTGAAATGACCTGGGGTGAGCTGCGCGAATTGCGCGGTGTTGACGGTGGGCGAATGATCCGCTTGGCCGAGGCCTTGGATGAGTTCCCCGACATGTATTTCAATATCGACGCAAAGAGCGAGGAAGTTGCGCTTCCTTTGCTTGAAGTGATTCACGAACATGATGCGCTTGGACGTGTCTTAGTCGCTTCCTTTGATGAATCGCGGCTGCGTCGCCTGCGTCGTTTGGAGCCGGGTCTGGTCACATCTGTGGGCGTTGGTGCGGTTACTCGTCTTGTTGCGGCTTCACAGCTCGCTCAGCCGGCCAGACGTCTTCTTGTCCCGGGTCCTCTTGAAGGGGTATGGGCGGTTCAAGTCCCTGAGAAGATGGGGGCGATCCGAGTCGTCGATCGCCGCTTTGTCGCCACTGCACACGCCTTGGGCTGTGCCGTGCACGTCTGGACCGTCAACGAGGAAGAACAGATGCATCGGCTGTTGGATCTTGGCGTTGATGGAATCATCACGGACTATCCAACAAAGGCTCGCAAGGTTCTTGAAGAACGAGGCCAGTGGTATCCGATTGCACCGGCAAATGCCGAATAGATCCCGGTAGAGAAGCATAAAGTTTGTGGGAGGCACCTCAGGTGCCTCCCACAAACTTATCTATGACGGTGTTGCCTAAACCGATTAGGCATCAATGCCCTGGGTGCGGGTTGCCAATTCGATGGTGCGAGCGCGTGCGATTCGCCAGAATGAAATCCCCACCAATACGACGGCCACTGCGATACCTGCGATGCGGACCCAGCCACTGCCAATGAAGATCATTGCCATCGCCGCGAGCTCGGGAACAAGCAACATGAATGAATCCACAATGTAGCGACCGAAACTGGGCATTTCGACGCCGTCGGCTTCGGCCACGGACTTGACCATGAAGTTCGGACCATTGCCAATGTACGTGATAGCGCCGCATAAAACTGCGCCCAAGGAGATCGGGATCAGATAGGCCTCGGGAACTCCGGCAATGAGCGTTCCATCCCCGCCCAAGGTCTTTGCCATTCCAAAGAAGGTCATGTAGGTCGGAGCATTGTCCAAGACCGAGGACAAAGACCCGGTGAAGACGAAGAAAGTTCCGCGGTTGAGGGGAAGAGAAGGGGCAACTTCTTCAAGGACGCGCAATGCGGGTGCCATAGTTGCAAAGATCCCGATGAAGAGCGCAGCAACTTCGGCAATGGGGGACCACTGGAAGGAGTTTTCTTCGTAGCGGACCTTCTTATTGCCGATGGTCAGTGAGAGTCCGGCGGCAATAAGCATGACGATTTCGCGCCACGGGACCAACTCGGTGCCATGCGCATGACCTTCGATGATGGCCTCGGCATCCCACGAGGGAAGGAAAGCAACGGAGCAGATGATTGCTGCGAAGAACAGAAGGTTAATTGCACCGTGTAGGCGCAGCGGTTCGATGTCTTCGTTGTCCTCTTCGATAGCCAGCTTGGGCTCCGACGCATAGTACAAGCGATCAAGCGAATAGTAAGAGAGGAGAAGGATTCCAAGGACGAATGCCCATTCCTTCCACAGGTTCAGCGTCCACGTGAAGGGAACGCCATTGAGGAAACCAAGGAAGAGCGGCGGGTCACCGAGCGGAGTGAGTAAGCCGCCGCAGTTAGCGACGATGAAGATCGTGAAGAGAACGGTGTGGACCTTATTGACGCGCTCGCGGTTGGTGGCGAGCAGGGGGCGGATCAACAGCATTGCTGCGCCAGTTGTCCCAATGAAGGATGCCAGGACACCACCAATTGCCAAGAAGATTGTGTTGTTTCGCGGGGTTGCTCGAATATCGCCGGCGAGGTGAATACCACCCGAGACCACGTAGAGCGAGAACAGCAAGCAGATGAATTGGAAGTATTCAATCCCCGTATCAATCAGCGGGCTGCTTCCAGCCTTCCAGAACATCCACAGCGTCGTCGGGACTGCCAAAATCAGCGCGACGGTGAGCTGCGAGGAATTACGCTCCCACCAGTGTGAGGTGGCAGGAATAAGTGGCAAAACCGCGATAGATGCGAGCATTGCGACAAAGGGAAGTAGAGACCACAACGGGTATTCCACAAGAACTCCTTGACGGTGAATCTGGTTGGCAATCGCCTCATTCATCCTAGGCTATGGCGCTGCACGGGGCATCGATATCTTCCTATGCGATCGGCACGCCTATGATGGAATTTGTCTAGGAGGTTCAATGTCCCAGCGTCTGCGCGATGTCGTGCTACTGGTTGCTGCCGGTTTATTTGCGGGCTCACTCTCGGGTTTATTTGGAATTGGTGGTGGAACCGTCATTATTCCCGCGCTCATGGCAGTTGGCTATTCTCAGCGCGAGGCCTCGGCCTCAAGTTTGCTAGCCATTGTTCCAACCTGCATTTCTGGGGTGATCTCCTATGCCTCGGTCGGCAGAATCGCGTGGATCCCTGCGCTTTTGATGACTATAGGTATGTTGATCGGTGTACAAGTGGGAACGTGGATGCTTGCGCGACTGTCTGAAGTCGTCTTGCGCTGGGGATTCGTCGCATTCATCGTGACATTGATTGTCATACAGGTTGTCTATGTTCCCGCTCGCGAAGGGATTCTCACCGTGACTTTCGCGGTGGGAATAGCGTTGTTCCTGCTGGGATGTTTGTGCGGTTTTCTTGCCGGTTTGTTGGGAATTGGCGGGGGAGCCGTCGCAGTACCCGTACTGACCCTCCTGGGGATGTCTGACCTGGGTGCGCGTGGAGTGTCGATGGTTGTGATGCTTCCGGGTGCACTCAGCGGAACAGTAACGAATTATCGACGAGGCCTTGTTCGCCTTGGACCCGCATTGATCGTTGGCTGCACGGCTGTGTGTGCAGTTCCTTTTGGAGCATGGTGTGCGACGCTTCTATCGCCACGCGTTGATGCCTTGCTTTTTGGTGCGTGGTTTGCGGTGCTCTTGGTGCGTTCCATCATTGTGGCGCGAAAAGTGCCCCGAACAGGATTCGAACCTGCGACCTTTCGCTCCGGAGGCGAACGCTCTATCCACTGAGCTATCGGGGCAACCGCCTCAGTTTATCAGTCTTTAGCCCGAGCTCAAACGCTAGTCGATCCCCGGATCAGGCCGTATCATGAAGGGGTTCCCTCTCTTCAACGTGAATGGAAGTTTACATGCGCGTCCATATTGCAACTGATCATGCCGGATTCGAACTTAAAGAACACCTGGTGAAGGTCCTTCGTGATTCGGGATATGAGGTTATCGATCACGGTGCAACAACCTATGATCCCAACGATGACTACCCGCAGATGTGCATCGAAGCCGCTGAAGGTGTTGTTTCTGATCCCGGCTCTTTGGGTGTAGTCATTGGCGGTTCGGGAAATGGCGAACAGATGGCTGCCAACTTGGTCAAGGGAGCACGTGCGGCACTGGTATGGAACGAAGACATCGCCGTGCTTGCCCGTGAACACAACAATGCGAATGTTATTGCCGTCGGGGCTCGTCAGCACTCGAAGGAAGATGCCACCCGCTTTGTTTTGACCTTCTTGGAAACGCCTTTTAGCGAGGATGAGCGACACAAGCGTCGCATCGCAGTGATGGACGCGTACTAATACCCGGTTGGGTGCTCTTACTTAGCTCTGGCCGGTAAGGGTCAGATAGACCAACAGAATATTGAGAAGAATAATTGCCGCTGCAATCACAGATGCCACTGCGATTGTCAGTGGCTTATTCACATATTCACCCATGAGCTTCTTGTTTCGCGTCAGATACATGAGCGGCACAATGGCAAAGGGGATGCCGAAGGAAAGTGCTACCTGCGAGAGGACCAATGCCCATGTCGGTTCTGCTCCCATTCCCAAGATGATCAGGGCCGGAATGATCGTTACCAAGCGGCGTGCCAACAGCGGGACGTTTACGTGGAGAAGACCGTTCATGATTTCTGAACCCGCGTAGGCACCCACCGAGGTTGATGCCAAGCCTGAGGCCAGCAGGCCAAGAGCGAAGATGGTGGAAACAGTGCCTCCCAGGGCGTTTGCGATCGCGTGGTAGGCGCCTTCGATGGTGTCGGTTCCTTCGACTCCAGACAAAGCCGAGGCAGCAAGAAGGAGCAGGCCAATATTGACGATTCCGGCAATGCTCAGCGCCCACAAGATATCGTGGCGAGTTGCGCGAAGAAGCGCTCGCTTATGGGGCCGTTCAATTTCGGGATCTGTGTGGTGGTCGTTAACCAAGGAAGAGTGCAGGTAAATCGCGTGCGGCATGACAGTTGCGCCGAGCATCGAGGCTGCGACCAAGATTGAGTCGGTGCCCTTGAATCGGGGGATCAGCCCGCTTGCAACTTCAGACCACTGAGGGGGCGCGAAGAAAAGGCCCGCTAAGAATCCCGCCGTAATGACGACAAGCATCCCGATGATGACTGCTTCAAAAATATTCTGACGGTGTCCTTGGAAGAGCAGGATAACGATGGATGCAGCGCCAATGATGACACCGGACCACAAAAGGGGAATTCCGAAGAGAAGATTGAGGGCGATTGCTCCACCAATAACCTCAGCGAGGTCGGTTGCAGCTGCGACGACTTCCGCTTGGACCCAGAACAGAATTCGATTGTGAGGACGAAGGCGTTCACCAAGGAGTGTGGGGAGAGATTTTCCAGTGACAATACCCAATTTTGCTGAGAGGTATTGGACAAGCATGGCTGAGAGATTCGAAAGAACAAGTACCCATACCAAGAGATATCCGTAGCGGGCACCCGCAGTGATATTTGCAGCGACATTACCAGGGTCCACATACGCAATTGCTGCAATAAATGCCGGACCCATCAAAGCAAATAGTCGATGCTGCTTGAGACGGTGACCACTCATTTTCTATCTCCACAGATCAAAATCTTCGTATAACCGAACTTTACTCCAGATTTTGTGAGGTGTCACAGAGTTTCAGTGTGGCATGGGAGCAATCGAAACGATTACCCTTAAGTGGTGACTCCAGAAGAACTTGCATCTCATATCCACGACCTTTTGCTTGCTGAGATCGAGCAGGGCAACTTGGCTCTCGAGCCCGCAGACCTTCCCGAGACGGTGAAGGTCGAGAGGCCTCGAAACCGCGATCATGGCGACTGGGCCAGCAATATTGCCATGCAATTGGCAAAGAAGGCGGGAATGAACCCGCGCGACTTTGCGCAGGTCCTTGTCAATGACCTCAATGAACTCGAGGGTATTGATAGCGCCGAAATCGCTGGTCCCGGCTTCATCAATATTCGTCTTGCCGCTGCCTCTGCAGGCGAGCTTGCCCGCACCATTGTCGAGGCCGGTGGAGCTTTTGGCCGTGGCGAATCCATGAAGGGGCTGCACATTAACTTGGAGTATGTCTCCGCCAACCCCACAGGTCCGGTTCACCTGGGTGGTGCACGCTGGGCGGCGGTGGGAGATTCCCTCGCTCGCCTGATGAAGGCATCGGGTGCGAAGGTGACCCGCGAGTACTACTTCAATGATCACGGTTCGCAGATCGATCGTTTCGCGCGTTCTCTCTATGCGCGTGCGATGGGACATGAGGCACCCGAAGATGGTTACGGCGGCCAGTACATTGCTGATATTGCAGCGCAAGTACGTGAAGACGCCGTCGCAGCGGGGGAGCCCGATCCGGTGACTCTTCCCGAAGAAGAAGCTGTTGAGGCATTCCGTGCACGTGGCGTCGAGCTGATGTTCGATGAAATCAAGCAGCGCCTGCGTGATTTCCGCTCTGAATTTGACGTTTTCTTCCACGAAGATTCACTCCACAATTCGGGAGCTGTTGACGCTGCAATTGAAACCTTGCGTCAGCGCGGCGAGGTCTTTGACCAAGATGGAGCCGTGTGGCTGCGGACGACCTCTTACGGCGATGACAAGGACCGCGTTCTGATTAAGTCCGACGGCCAAGCAGCCTACTTCGCCGGTGACGTCGCCTACTACCTTGATAAGCGCCGCCGCGGTGCTGATGTTGCCATCTACCTATTGGGAGCCGACCACCACGGTTACATTGGCCGAATGATGGCGATGTGTGAAGCATTTGGCGACAAGCCTGGCGTCAACATGCAGATTCTCATCGGCCAGATGGTGAACTTGGTTAAGGATGGCGTCCCAGTCCGTATGTCCAAGCGCGCTGGAACCATCGTTACCCTTGACGACTTGGTCGATGCCGTTGGCGTGGACGCTGCCCGTTATGCGCTGGTTCGAGTTTCCATGGATTCCAATTTGGATATTGATTTGGATCTTCTGGGATCGCGCACGAACGAAAACCCGGTCTACTACGTTCAGTACGCGCATGCTCGTACTCGCAACGTTGCGCGAAATGCAGCTGAGCACGGTGTCACGCGCGATGCTGGTTTCAACCCTGCAGCACTGGACACTCAGGCCGATAGCGATCTTCTGGGCGTTCTTGCCCAGTTCCCCGCCCAAGTCGCACAAGCTGCAGATCTACGTGAGCCTCACCGCGTTGCTCGCTACCTGGAGCAGCTCGCAGCCGCTTACCACACTTGGTATGGCCAGTGCCGCGTTACTCCTCGTGGAGACGATCCGGTCGATGAAGGCCATGTTGCACGCCTGTGGCTCAATGATGCGGTGACGCAGGTCCTGCGTAGCGGTCTGGATCTTCTCGGCGTTGAAGCTCCCGAACGTATGTGAGCTCAGTCAGATAGACGCAGTTGGCCCCGCAGTTTCCTAAGAAACTGCGGGGCCAACCCGTTTCGACCTTTAAATGGATCGCAGATGCTCCGCCGAGCTTGTGCTCAGATCAGGCAAGAGAGTCGAAGAGGATATTGAGTCCTTCTCCCATTGTCGGGTGGGCGATGGGGAGCATGCGGAGCTGCTCGTAGGTCATCCCCGCGGCAATAGCTACTTGAACGGCGGTGATGACTTCACCGGACTGAGGGCCGACAAGCGTTGCGCCCAAAATTGTGTGGGTCTTCGCGTCAACGATTGCCTTCCACTTACCGGTCGTATCGCGCATGGTCTTTGCTCGTGGAATTGCCGCAGTATCGATCGAGGCGACAAGGACATCCAGTCCCTGTTCCTTTGCTTGGGTTTCGTTCAATCCGATACGTCCAAGCTCCGGTTCAGCAAAGAGCGCCCAAGGGATCAGGCGTCCGGCCTTTGAAGTCCGCGGATCATCCAGGGAGACCCCGTCCATCTGTTCGCGGATAATCCGGTAGTCATTCCACGAGGCGTGGGTGAACATGGGTGTACCTGCGCAGTCGCCTGCAGCCCAGACACCATCGAGATTGGTGCGCAGATGATCATCAACGCTAATGAAGCCTCGTTGATCGAGCGTCACTCCAGCTTCTTCAAGACCAATTCCCTTTGTGTTGGGGATACGCCCTGCAGCAACCAAGACCTTTTCTGCACTCACGCTACTGCCATCAGAAAGCTCGACGGAGATCACACCGTCCTGCTTTGAGCCGGACTTTGCGAGAACACCGGTGAGGATCGTGACGCCTCTATCCTGCAAGCTCTTCTCATAGATTGCTGCGATATCGGGATCTTCACGGTCAAGGATATGGGGGCCGGAAGCAACAACTGTCACCTTGGATCCGAAGCTTGTCATCATGGATGCAAATTCGATACCGATGTATCCGCCACCAATGATGACAAGGGATGAGGGGATTTCTTCCACTCGCAGGATATCTTCGCTATCCCATGCCCCAGCTTCCCAAAGTCCAGGAATTGGAGGATGTGCGGGGCTTGTACCCAGATTGAGCAGGACGCGCTCGGAGTGGAGCTGGCGGAGCGTTCCATCTTCAAGCTTGACTTCAACGCTGTGTGCGTCCAAAAGACGAGCGCTTCCACGCATGAAATCGATTCCTGGCGCAGCGAAGAATTTCTCGTGTGCGGCAACCATTGCCGAGACGATACCTTCCTTGTGTGCGCGCAGTTTTTCTACGTTGATGTAAGCGCCGGAGGTACCCTCGATACCAAAGGTGGCATCCGTGCGAGTATCTTCCATGCGGCGAGCTGCAGCGACCAAGGACTTAGTGGGGATACACGCCACGTTAATGCAGGTGCCACCGATAAACTGTCGTTCGATCAGGGCAACCTTCCAGCCTTTTTTGGCGCGATTCATCGCCAGTGACTTTCCGGCCTTCCCGCCTCCAACAACAATGAGGTCAAAGTTCTCCACGGTGTCTCCTTTACTGAGTGGAGCGATCCTTCTTACCTCCTAGAACGAAGACTGAAACAACATCATTCCAACGAAAAGCTGATGGTGAGGCGCTTCACTTCTATCTCGTCGACGCGCGCTTCGTTCGCGCTGTCGGAGCAACGGAGAAGGGGTCTTCAGGCCAATGATGTTTGGTATAGCGTCCTCGAAGCTCAGATCGAACCTGCTGGTAGGGACCTTTCCAGAAGGACTCAAGATCGCTGGTAATGGCCACAGGACGTCCTGCGGGATCCGTGAGTTCGATGCGCAGTGGAAGTTGGCCATCCATGAATCGGGGAGAATCCGTCCAGCCAAATGCTTCTTGAACACGCAGGGAAACACGTGCCCCCTCGTGATCCCATTTTACGCGCCGCTCGGCGCCGGTTGGGATTGTGATCTGTGTTGGTGCTTGACGGTCAAGGTCCCTATTCAATGGCCAGACCAAGAGGGAGGTTAGAGCCTCACCAAGGGACAGCTCTGCTAGAGGACGGCCGTCACTCCACTGATCTGCCAAAAAATGCCCGCAGGAAATGATGAAGTGTTCGTCATCGACAAGAGGCCAAGGGTCTCCTAAAAACTCTCGGCATTTGAGAATTCTCATTCGTAGTTGTGATGCGCTTTGGCTCCACGGTAGATCTGCAACGCTCATCTTCGTCAACTCCGCGAGGGCAAAGGAGCGCACTGCCTCGCGATCAGCATTTTGATCGTGGGTACTGCGCAAGGTCACGGCCCCGAGTTTTTCCTCGATCACTGCAAGGATTCGACCCTGATCAAGCGTCAGGCGCGAAACAGATT
>CALHID010000077.1 GCA_938030835.1 uncultured Actinomyces sp.
ACCCAGACCGGGGCACCAGTTGACCGGAGCCTCAGAAATATAGGCCAGTCGGTAGGAGTCAATAACGCGCGCACGCTCACGCGAACTCAGCGCATTCCATGAGCGAGCGGAGAATTCTTCTGGAAGCTCACGCTCGCCTGACTCAAATTGCGCAACAAGCTCAGAAATCGGACGCGCAGCACCCAGGCCTCGGCCTTCGCGACGGGGCGCCTGGGGATCAAACCACGAATTAAAGACCTGCAGGAAGATCCACTGAGTCCAGTGAATGTAGTCGACATCAGTGGTTGCAAACGAACGGCGACGGTCATGGGAAAGGCCCAGGCGACGCAGCTGGCGTCGCATGTTGGCAATATTTTCTTCGGTCGTCACACGCGGGTGTTGACCGGTTTGAACGGCGAACTGCTCGGCAGGAAGACCGAATGCGTCGTATCCCATTGTGTAAAGAACGTTTTCTCCGCGCATACGGTGGAAACGAGCAACCGTATCGGTTGCGATATAGCCCAGTGGGTGCCCAACATGAAGACCCTTGCCTGAGGGGTAGGGGAACATGTCAAGGAGGAAGAAGGGATCACGCGAGGCAAGGTCTCCAGCAAGATCTCCTTCAGGATTATCTGCAAAGAAGGTCCCTCGCTCATCCCATAGGTCCTGCCACTTGTTTTCGATCTCACCGGCCAACTGTGCCGTATAACGGAAATTGGGCTCGCCTGTCGAGATCTCGCTCATCCTTGCCTCCATTTACCCTGAAAATTCACTATCTTCAGGCTCGTTCTATGCCTTATCTAGGTTAGTGCATCGGCGCGAATTTGCCTGTTTATTCCCACTAGGCAAAACCGGCCCGGGGCTTGACAATAGAGCTATGAGTACCGTTTTTGAAAAAATCATCTCCGGAGAGTTCCCCGGACGCTTTGTCTGGGCCGACGACATCTGCGTCGCATTCGCGACAATTGAGCCGACAAGTCCCGGGCACGTCCTGGTCGTTCCACGCTCCCCCGTCCCTTCATGGACAGCTTTGGATTCATCAACGTGCGAGCATCTCATGAAGGTTGCGCAGCTTATTGGACGCGCCCAAGAAGTCGCTTTCGGAGTAGAGCGCTCCGGTCTGGTGATCGCCGGATTCGAGGTGCCACACACCCATCTCCACGTCATTCCCCTGCGCCAAGAAACTGACGTCCTGCTCAGTAATGCTGCTCCGGCCAGTGATACCGAGCTTGACGAGGCCATGGATAAGCTTCGCCGGGGGCTGATCAGTGCGGGTTATAGCGCGCAGGTACCAGCGTCGATGAACACGCTGAACTAGCTCTCACGCAATTCGGCGGGCACTACTTATGCGGTGTTCCCACTACAGAAATAAGGGCGGCCTCTTGGGCATTCAGCTTAAGGCGTCGCTCTTTTTTCTGAGCTCCGCTGCGAGTTTCAAGCGGATATACACTGAGCACAAGCTCTCCGTTCTCACCGCGCTGACGAACTTCAACCTGATCGTCAAGACCGAGCCCTTTGTTTTCAATCGAACGCAAGCACACCGCATCGCTGTCGCTAAAACGCGCGATACACACTCTGGTTCCCGGGATGACCTCGACAAGAGGAATCGTCGCTAAGAGCTCGACGCTTCCATCTGCAGAAGGAATCGGGTCTCCATGTGGGTCACGCACCGGGTGACCTAAGCGTTCATCGATTCGATTGAGCAGGCGGTCTGAGATTGCATGCTCAAGAATTTCCGCTTCTTCGTGAACTTCATCCCATTCAAAACCGAGTGCATCATGCAGATAGGTTTCGAGCAAGCGATGGCGTCTCACCACTTCCAGTGCGCGTCGACGTCCTTGCTCTGTCAGGGTCACTTTTCCATAGGGCTCGTGAAAAGCAAGCCCTTCAGCCACCAAACGCTTAACTTTTTCCGAGGCCGTGGAGACGGCAACGCCGACACGCGAAGCAAGGAGACGGACCGCAATACCGGCTTGCCCGTTCTCTTCAGCGCTCCAAATCGCCTTGAGATAGTCCTGAGTAACGGCATTCTCGCGTACTGCACGACTATCGCTCATAAAAATGTCAGCTGCTTGCACTCCCCTAGCCTACCGCCTTGCGACTTGAGAAAGGCAGAGTTGATTTGCGAACTGCTCAAAACGTATGTATTGTTTTCTCCTGTCCCAAGGACACGCGTCATTAGCTCAATTGGCAGAGCAGCTGACTCTTAATCAGCGGGTTGGGGGTTCAATTCCCTCATGACGCACGCAGTATGTCGATAGATGTGCTACTGTAAACACATAACCCAAGCGTCATTAGCTCAATTGGCAGAGCAGCTGACTCTTAATCAGCGGGTTGAGGGTTCAAGTCCCCCATGACGCACCCATTGCCGAGGCGGCGCCAATGGCCGGATACGACTATGAGTATTCGTGCCCTACTATCCTCGGAGCTTCTTATGCGTCGTCTTACTTCTTCTGAGAAAGATCTGCTCGCATCGATTGAACAGCAGCTCAGTGCCCGTCGACGTACGGTGATTACCCCAGATATCGTCGAACAAGCGACTCACCTGATCCGTTCTATGACAGACCCACGTCCAGGTCTTCATGAACTCGTCGGTCCCGTGTGTACCACCTCAGACATCGTCGCCTGGCTGGGTATTTCACGCCAGGGAATCAATAAGGCCGTGCGGACAAACCGCATTCTTGCAGTTCAATCGCCCACGACTATGTGGTACTACCCGACATGGCAACTCATGGCCAACCACTCGGTTATCGATGACATGTCCGAAGTACTCGGGCGTCTGCGCGGACGCGTACATCAATTGACTGCGGCAACATGGTTCCAACGTCCCCTCGAGGTCTTAGAGCAAACAACTCCAGCACAGTGGATGCTCGATGGGCACGATCTACACACCGTGGTTGGTGCGGCAGAGGCCTTTGCTACCGCAGAAGAACGTCGTCCTTCACCGGTGCCGCTTTTCGATCCGGAGATTCAGGCAACCTCTCTATAAGTTGTCTAGAGGCTATCCCGACACCACAGAGTAATCGGGCCAAATCGCAATGGAGCGGTTTGGCCCGATTTCCTGTTATGCAGCGTTATTGATCCAATCCCAGCAGCTTCCGAAGACGGGCGACATGCCCCGTTGCCTTCACGTTATACAGCGCGTGAGTGACGGTTCCGGAGGGGTCAAGGACAATTGTGGAGCGGATAATTCCTTGAAAAACCCTTCCATAGTTTTTCTTTTCCCCAAAGGCACCCCACTGGGTGAGAACTTCCTTTTCGGGATCCGAAGCCAAGGGGAAATTAAGGTCTTGACGCGACGCGAAGTTCTCAAGAGCAGTCATCGAATCGGCACTAATACCGATTACCGCATACCCTGCGCCTTTGAGCGAATTGAGGCTGTCACGAAAATCGCATGCCTCTTTCGTACACCCCGGCGTCGATGCCTTCGGGTAGAAATAAACAACCACCCCTGACTTCGCCTGTCCCAGTAGATCGTGCAAGGAAAGCGTGCCGTGAGTCGTTTCAAGAGTGAAATCGGGAGCTTTCTCCCCCACCTGAAGTTGAGTCATAAGCTGAGCTTAGCTGGGGTTCCATCGCAGTGCCCATCCAAGATCGATCCTCAGCACTTACCCCTTCCAATAAGGTAAACTCTGTGCTGTTGCGCGAGTGGCGGAATTGGTAGACGCGCTGGATTTAGGTTCCAGTGTCTTTGACGTGTGGGTTCGAGTCCCATCT
>CALHID010000078.1 GCA_938030835.1 uncultured Actinomyces sp.
CCCGCCAATGATGAAGCCATAAGCAACGACCAGTTCGCTGCCGTAGTGGCGGATGAGTTTGACGGGGATCAACGTGTAGAGAGCGAAACCGATCGCGCTGGCAAGACCCCAGTACAAGGCATCGGTGGAAATAGCCAGAGAGTCGATCTTCCCGTGGGTTGCCAGAATAAAGGTGCCCAATAAAGCAAAAGTAATGGCAAAGAGCTCAGTGTATTTTGGAAGACGGCGCGCGGTAATACAGACAAAAACGACAATCAGGATGGGGCCAAGGAATTCGATGACCGTGGCCGTTCCCGCATTGGAATAGCCGATTGCGACAACATAGGTTAATTGGCTACCTGCAAGTCCGAGAACGGAATAAATGACCATTGGCAGGTAGGAACGACGGTTTCGCAGGAGGCTTCTGTGCAAGGCAGAAAAACCTCGGTCTTTAAAGAGAAGGAAGCCCATCGTAGTCGGCGCGGCAAGAAGAATTCGCATCGCGGTGAGCCAATAGGGGTTCGCGTCATAGTCCTTCATCAGGAATTCACTACAGACTCCCGAAAATCCCCAGGCAATTGAGGCGAGGATCGTGATGAGGTATCCGCGAGTGCGCGTATTCATGGTCTTCCTTGGCGGTAATACTCGATGCGCTCCACTCTATTCTTTTTCCTCCTAGGGCTTAAATATAGTGCGCTATTCGGACAAAGACGACACAATGACCGCATGAGCAATACACCATCGAAAATTGTGTACACCGCCCGCGCTGAGGTGACGGGTGGCCGTTCCGGTCAGGCCCACTCTTTTGACCCTGATCTCACCCTAGACATGCGTATGCCGCCGGCTCTTGGCGGACCCGGTGGCGGTGCAAATCCTGAAGCTCTCTTTGCCATGGGATATGGTGCATGCTTCCAGGGAGCTCTTGGCTTGGCCGCAAAGGAAGCGGGGGTCGATGTTACCGATTCGAAGGTCGCTGTGAGCGTCGGAATCGGTCCCGAGGGCGAATCCTTCGGTATCACTGTTGACATCCGTGTTCTGATTCCCGGTCTTGAGCTTTCGAAGGCCCAGGCACTGGCCGAGCGTACTCATCAACTGTGCCCCTATTCGAAGGCGGTTGCTGGGAACGTTCCCGTTTCGGTTTTGGCAGTAACGGATCTGTCCTAAAACTATTTGTGTTTGTGGGGGTAAGGGCACATGATCCTTGCCCCCACAAACACGCGGATCTATGACTGGTCTTGAGCCCCGGGGTCTTCCTCGTCGATGAGTTCTTGGATCGCGCGAATGAGTGACCTCAACCTAGTGGGTTTCATCGAGGGTAGTTTTGTCATCTCAGTGAGTTCGTCGACGCACTCGCGCAGGCCATCGAAATTCCCCGTGGCGTAATAGCAGCGTGCAAGAACCTCCATCGGGTAACCGGCCTCGTCATATTCTTCGTATGCTCGGAAGCAAGCGATTGATTCGCGAAGAGCGTCCATAGCCTCAACCGGTTTGCCCGCCTTCAGGGTTACCCACCCCAAGGTGTAGTTGTTTTCGGCATGCGATATGGCTACTTGTTTCTCGGTTAGCTCCGCCTTGATAGTTGCAATGAGCTGGCGGTCTCGTTCCAATACAGATAGGGCGCGCTCAAGATCGTCCTCTCCCACGTTCGGTCCCTTGACCATTGCCGCAGCCTCGCGGCGAAGGTACTGATGCTCCCTGAAGTATTCTTTCCATTCGTGGCTCAATTCTGCGGCAAGATCAGCAGCGTCGGCCTCGGCAATGTAATTCCCCAACTCCTTCGCCGCATTGCTAGCGGTGTCGGCAAGGCTCAAAGCCAGTCGATACATTTCATTTTCACGCAGCACGGCGGAATACTTCATCGCAAGGTCGTAGGCGTCTTGATATTCCTCGATGCAGAGGTAGAGGTGAGCCAAAATTGGGGCAGCTTCGGCCAAGCGCATTCTGATATACGGGGAATCATTGAGAGTGCTGAAGGCCTCTTCAAGGATTTCAGTTGCTTCGGTGAATCGATCTTTTTCAGCAAGAGCTTGCGAAAAAAGACGCGCGACACTGACATTCCACACCGCGGTTGGGAAGGCATGGATGACGTCATTGAGGTGCTTGGCTTGAGCAAGAGCCTCGTCAGGTTGGTGTGCCTGAAGTGAAGCCGAGCAAATCGTCCCTCGAGATATGAGTGCAGTATAGGGATCGCACAGATCGTTCAGACGCAGAGCCTGGTCAGCGTATTGGCAAGCTGCCATGTATTTTTCGCGTCCAAGCTCCAATTCCTGATATTCCAAAAGAAGCTCAAGCGCAACTTGCTTCTTTGAAGGTGCAAAACGGGTGAAGGCCCTCTCGAGGTTTTCCCACAGTGCGTAGGTCGTCTCAGTGTCATCGAAGTTTTTGCACATTGTCGCAATGGACGCACATTGGCTGAGAATGAGGCCAACGAGCTGAATATCTTTCCCCGTTCCCTGATTGCGATTCAGCTCGGGAACCACTTCTTCGATTAATGCTCGAGCGTTCTTGATGCGGGCCATCGCATGAGTTGCCACTTCTTCGGGGATTTCCTCATCGCGAATGGAAAAATACATGACATCACAGGAAGAACGTTGGAGAGTGATCCATGCAAGGTTGAGCTGCTGGCGAGTGAGGCGAGCACGGCGTCCCCTTAGCTTTGAGAAAAAGCCGGGAGAAACAATAGCCGTGTCATCTTCCAGTGCAATAACCGCCTGTTCTGCCTGGTCGAGAAGCCTGCGAGCATCATCAAAATTTTGGTGCAATTTGAGGATGACGCAAGCGAAAATGTAGTAGTCCATGACGTCTGCGTGACTGAAATCGATATCCAGAACTGACTCGTTCATGACAGTTGCGTGGTCGACGATGAACTGGCGTTCTGGATCGAAACCGGTTGTGTCCGAGAGTGCTGAGAAACGATTGAAGGCTTCTTGCATCGAGGCCGGGGGAGTGAGTGGACTCAGATCGACACGTGGGTATGGATTCGTGTCATCGGTGGTCTTCACTTTCTCCTGCTTGATGCGACGCGTGGAGTATTTCGGTGTTTCATCGACGTCACTACTTGAAATCGCTTCGGGAAGAACTTCGCGCTCGCCCACAACCTCAAAAGACCAGGTTTTTTGTGCGCGTTCTTCTGCTTCACTGTTAACGGGGCCTTCATCAAGAACCTCGCCAGCAGAGGCCGTGTAAAAATCATTGCCATTTCGCGCATCGAAGAGCGCGGCAACAGAGAACAACCATTCTTTGAGTCCTGAGGCAACATCTTCCAAAGAGGCATTGACATCCAAACGAGGCCCCTGGCACCACTGAGATTGCCCTGTACACAGCGCGCGGAAAGCATGTTTTCCTAGACCTCGGTCAACGGCCTCGCGCGCTGCCAATGCAGCACCCTTCAGGTAATCGAAAAGAAGAGCTGCGCTTTCTGCGCGGGAGGTTACTGCAATGGAGTCGCGCAGAATATCGAGCGCGCGCTGCCAGCGTCCGGAGAGCACAAGGAACTCCATATGCTGTCCTAAAAGATCCATGTACTGCGCATTACGGCGATGCTGGCGATAGGAACGGACGTGGCATTCCCACGCTGCTTCAGGGCGTCCCGACATCAATAGAGGAATCATCGACAGTGCCTGGACACCTGCAGGCTGATTACCACACCCCTCACGGATGTCGAGCAAAGGTACGGCTGTCGCAACTGCGCGTTCCCAATCTTTCGCGACGACGGCCTCGGTGATCTGGCGTTCGGGATCGCATTGGACGCAGTCGGAAACCTCATCGTGTGGGGTTGCCCGCCACTTCACTAATTCTTCATGGGCGGCCACGGGATCACCCATCCGTAGCGCGAGGGAGAAACGGACTCCGTGGACCGCATGCATCGAATAGCCCTGATCCTGGATGAATTTCCCAAAGCCTTCGGAGAGCTCCAGTGCTTGTTCCTTCGAGACTGCGGGGTTGCGCCCGGTTGCGCTGGTCGCGTTCTTGTACAGCCATGCTAAGGATTCGATCTGATCCGCTTCGAAAGCACCGGGATTTTCGTCAAATTTTGTGACGAGCCATGCCGTCGGGGCTAGCGCTTTCCATTCTTCATTTCCCTGCTGATAGGCGGTAGCCAGCTCCATGTAAGCCTCGATGCGTAGCTCTTCTTCGCCCTCTAAGGAATCGACGAGCACCACTGCACGTGCAAGCTCGGCACTGCACGCGGGCCCCCACGGCATCTTCGCAGCGCGTTCGATAATGTCCTTCACTTCCTGGACGGTGCTCATCATTGATCCCTTCTGAAAGCAAGCAGGAAATTAGATGAGATGATCATAAATCCAATGTGATGCAGAAGATAAAAGCGCAGTTCAGGGAGTGCTTATGAAGCGTTTCTGCAGAGTTTAAGTGTGCAATAGGCGCGCAATTTCTACGTGAGGGACAAAGGTGTCACTTGCGTCGATAATGCTTGCCTAACCTTGGTGATATGCAACTATCACAATTTCCACTACGAACTCGGGCTCGCCTCGGAAACATGGAGGTTTCCCCCGAACACCGACTCCGTCTGTATGAACTTGGAGTTCGCCCTGGAAGCGAATTCTTCATTGTGAACAAGGCCGCTTTCGGAGGCCTCGTCGTTAATATCGCCGGTGCGCGCGTTGCCGTTGACCGCCGTAGTGCTCGGGCAATCGAAGTGGAGGAAATCGCATGAGCTGCCCACACTGCTCTCCCAAATCAGATGTCGCTGTGTTGGACACTCCGACCTCAAGTGGTGGAGAAAGAACGATTGTTTTAGTTGGTAACCCGAACGTTGGGAAATCAACACTATTCAATGCGATTACCGGTTCCCGCCAGCACGTCGTTAATGCTCCCGGCACCACGGTTGAAATGAAGCGCGGTACTTGGCGTGCGCTGGGTGCAAACCTTGTTGATCTTCCCGGAACCTATTCCTTGATCGCGTCGTCTCCGGATGAGCAAGTTGTCAGTGACACTCTTTCTGGCGCCGAGGGCTCATTCACCGACCCTCGAACCGGACGAAAAGTTGATCTGGCTATTGTCCTTCTGGACGCCAGTGCAATGACGCGTTCGCTGTACCTTTTGGGACAGGTCGCACAAGCTGGTCACCCCGTTGTCGCCGTCGCCACAATGGTTGATGTTTCTGAGAAAGACGGCCAGAAATACCCGGTCGATAAACTTGCCGATGAATTGGGAATTCCCGTTCTTGCTGTAGACCCGCGCCACTACGACAATCCAGATCTTCTCGAAGGAATTGTCCGTCACGCGCTCGAACACCACGCACGTCCGAAGGGGCTTCCCGTCAACGCGGCTGATGGAAGCTGTACCTGCGGATGCGGTGGACTGACCCAAGCAGATGAGCTCTTCGCCTGGGTTGATCGCGTCGAAACCGCAGTAGTCGGAAAGGCCGAAGGCGACCCCATCCTCTCGACCTCTGACAAGATTGACCGAGTCCTACTCAACCCCTGGTTAGGAATCCCGATCTTCTTTGTCCTTATGTGGTTCCTCTTCAAAGTCGCAGGCGAATGGGTCAGCCCCGTCCAGGACTTCTTCGACCACATTTTCTCTTCAACGGATGAAGGCTTCCCCTCTCTGGCAAACGGTATTACCTACCTCCTCACGCTTGGGGGACTCCAAGACGGCTGGCTCCACAGCTTCCTCATTGGTGGTCTGTGCACCGGTTTGGGTGTGGTTTCTTCCTTCATCCCCCTGATGTTCATCATCTTCTTGATGATTTCCATCCTGGAAGACTCCGGTTATATGGCCCGTGCAGCCTTCCTTGGTGACCGCGTCATGCGTGCGATCGGCCTGGATGGCCGTGTGATTTTGCCGCTCATCATGGGATTCGGATGCAATCTGCCGTCACTGGCAGCAACGCGAACGCTTCCTAACACTGCCCAGCGAATCGTCACCACCATCATTACGCCCTATACCTCGTGCGCAGCGCGACTGACCATCTACTTGATGATCGCGCGGATTTTCTTCCCTGATAGTGCTGGAACGGTGATCTTCTCGCTTTATGTTCTCTCGCTCATCATGGTGGTCTTGGGAGCACTTATCCTCAAGCCTTTCTTCACGAAGAAGACCACGGACTCTCCACTGTTCCTGATACTTCCCGCCTACCAGGTTCCGCGAGTTTTCGTGATCTTGCGGACTACGTGGTTGCGTGCGTGGGCCTTCGTGAAGGGTGCAGGCAAGATCATCTTGGCCATGACCTTCGTCGTGTGGCTCATGGGTGCTATTCCCATGGCAGGAAACTACTCTTTTGCCGATTCCGAACTCCCAATGGAGGACTCCCTTTACGGGCGCACCGCTCAGGTGCTTGAGCCTGTCTTCAAGCCCGCTGGTTTTGGTGAATGGCACATGACCGGTGCTCTGATGACCGGTTTCGTTGCGAAGGAAACTGTGATCTCATCGATCGTTACCTCCTACAACATGGATCCCGAAACAGAAGGTGGAGATGCCGAGGATGGCGGTGATGATCTTGGTTCGCTGCCTCAGTTGGTCACTGAATCCTTCCAAAAGTCTGCGGGAGATGCAGCGCCGATCGGTGCCTTCGCATTCTTGGTCTTTGTGCTGACCTACACGCCCTGCATGGCGACAGTAGCTGAACAGGTCCGCCAGATTGGCGGAAAGCTCACGGCTGCCGCTGTTGCAGTCCAACTCTGCACTGCGTGGCTGTTGGCTGTTGGCGTCTTCCAGATCGGACGGCTGCTTTTCTAATGGCTTCTACTCAGTTTGTTTCTCCCGTCCAGCGTCTCAGAGAGGCGCTGGCGCGGGGGTGCACCCTAGAAGCCGCAGCAGCACAAGCGCAGGTGTCGAAGGCATTTGCCACTGTCGTCATTGAGGACATGGAGCGCCGAGGCCATGCAACCAGTGCGCAGTCCCTGTGCGCTTCGGGCTTGGGTGCGTGCCACGGGAATAAGGCTCCCGAGGTGATGCTTCACTGTTCGGGATGTCCTCTGGTCATCTAGTCGCAGCCTGAGCCCAATCAACAAGAAGGCTCCCTGTTGACCTGCATGAAGCAGTGATCGACAGGGAGCCTTCTAAGAATCTATTCGTAGGCTTACTTCACCCCGGTGATTTCACCGTCAGTGGTCAGTCCAATTCGTTCTGCCGCAGGGTGAGCCGACAAACCGGGCATCGTTGAAAGCGTTCCCGAAATTGCGTAGACATAGCCTGCGCCAGCCGCAAGGCGAACTTCGCGAATGGGAAGAGTCCAACCCGTAGGCGCGCCCTTCGCCTGCGGATCGGCGCTGAGCGACATCGGAGTTTTGGCAACCACAACCTTGAGTGAACCAAAGCCAGCTGCCTGGTATTCCTTGAGGCGCTTTGCGGCGGCAGGAGTGTAATCCACTCCCGATGCCCCGTACATTGCAGCGACCTTTGCAATCTTGTCTTTAAGGGAATCAGAATCTTCGTAGAGAGGACGAATCTGCGCATCGGCGGATTCTTCACACGCCGCAGCTACTTCACGTGCAAGCTCGCGCGCGCCTTCGCCGCCCTCAACGACACCGAGGGAGCGCGCCACACGCACCCCGGCCTCGGCGCAAATTTTTTCAATCTCAGCGAGCTCGGCCTCGTGGTCGGTGGGGAAGACATTGATCGCAACCACGGGGTTCAGGCCGAAACCGCGGACAATCTCAATGTGCTTAAGAAGGTTTGCGCTACCCGTGCGAATCTCTTCGACGTTTTCCTCGGTCATAGCATCGGGCAGGGGTTTGCCCGGAGCGAGGCGGTACTTACCGGAGTGGGACTTGAGTGCGCGAACCGTCGTGACGATCACTGCGCAATCGGGACGTAAACCGCCCACGGGGCACTTGATATCGAAGAAACGCTCGGCACCCATATCCGCGCCAAAACCGGCCTCGGTCACCACGTAATCACTGTGTTGCCCGGCAAGACGGTCCGCAATCACCGAGGAACAACCCGTTGCAATATTGCCGAAAGGACCTGTGTGAACCAGGACCGGGCTGCCTTCAGTCGTGCGCAAAAGGTTCGGGCAGAGTGCGTCGCGCAGGAGCGCAGCCATTGCTCCCGCAGCTTTCAGGTCCTCGGCGGTGACGTATTCGCCGGCCTCATTTTGACCGATCACAATGCGTCCTAAACGCTCGCGAAGATCCGCGTAAGAGGTGGCCAAGGACATGATGACCATGACCTCGCTGGCGGCGGTGATGTCAAAGGACGACTGACGGGTTACGCCATCAATTGCACCACCCAAGCCCGTGACGACGTGGCGCAAAGAGCGGTCATTAACGTCTAGAACGCGTGGCCACGTGATGGAGCGCTCCTTAATGTGGAGCTCATTTCCCTGATGCAGGTGGTTATCGATCATCGCAGACAGCAGGTTGTGTGCAGCTGTGATTGCGTGGAAATCTCCGGTCAGGTGCAGATTCATCTTCTCGAATGGCAGGACCTGGCTCTTACCATTGCCGGCCGCACCGCCTTTGACACCAAAAGTCGGCCCCATTGAGGGCTGACGGATTGTCAAAGTTGCGCTAGCACCCTCAAGTGCCAACCCCTGAACGAGGCCGATAGCAGTCGTCGTTTTCCCCTCGCCGAAAGGCGTGGGGGAAGTTGCCGTCACAACGACGTAGCGGGCTCGTTGGGGAGCGGAAGTGTCGACAGCGGCCAGATCGATCTTTGCCAGATCAAATCCGTAGGGGAGAAGGTGCTCACTGGAGATACCCGCGCGTTCGGCCAATTCGACCAGTGGTTCCAGCTTGGACGCAAAATCAGTTGCAACAGTGCTCATGGAGATAGCTTAAGTCACTGCGGGCAGCCGGACTCGGTAGCCCGAGTGCTGGGAAAATGTTGCCTTACGGCGTTCCCTCTCGTGGCTAAGGAGTCATTTCTATTACGGTGGTTTTGTGGCCGTTAATTTCTTTTCTCGATCGACGCAAGATTCCTCACGGGAACCGGTAAAAACCGTTCCCGAAACGCCGAGCGCACCCAGCGACCATGTTGTCCAAGAATGGCGTGCGCAACTGCGCCTATTGACTTCGCAGGAAGGTGGGAACTCCTTCCCAAGCCTGACCGTTTCTGAGGCGCACCCGGGAGGATTGGCGCAGCTTTATGCTGGACGACCCACGAAATTGTCCAGCCTGATCCGTGAAAGTGCGGCCCATAAGCGCGCTCTCGAGCGTGCGCGTTCCCTGGTCTCTTTCGCCCACGAAATGGCAATGCGCCACGGTGTTGCCCCTGTTCACATTGCCATCGGTCACGCGCAGTGGGGCAGCGGCGAGGCCCGACAGAGCTCTCCCGTTTTCCTCCGCCCGCTGCGTCTCGCCGTTGAAGGTGATGATGTCGTTATCACCTTGCGTCATGGAATGGAACTCTCTGCTGCTTTCGAAGATGCGCTCGCGGACAAGGGCGTGCGCATCGATATGGATGAAGTTGCGCATTTGTCGACTCAAACTCACGGTTTTTCTGCGTCTGTGGTTCTGGACCATGCCCGGCGGGCGGCCTCGGTTCTCGAGAATTTCGATGTTCGTGAAGAACTGACAATTGGGATTTTTGAACACCCTGCTGCACTTCTACTCCGCGAGCTTGACCATCCTGCCGTTCTGATGAAGAACCGCGTGATTCGTGCTCTTGCTGGGGATGCGGCGGCTAGAAGTGCGATCTCTGGTCCTCTTCCCCAGTCCAATCCCAATGACCGTGACCCCGATGAGGAACGCGGTGCAGGCGATCTGACCCCGCGTCAACAAGATGTTGTTGAGGCCGTTGCAGAAGGCCATTCCTTCATTGTCGATACGCCTTCGGGTGCAGATGATGCTTCCCTTATTTCTGCGATTATTGCCGATAGTGCCGCGAATGGACGCACACTGGTTCACATTGCAGGTTCGCCCTCGCGCGCCCTTGCTGTTCACGGGCGTCTTCGTGAGCTCGGTATCGATGAAGCCGCGGTACGCATTGATGGCTCGAATGCAACCGATGCGCTGCTAGCGGAGAAGCTTCTTCACGCGGCTGAAGACACGAACTCGGTTGAAGATACGGCCGAAGTTGCGCAGATGCGTGCGCGTTTGCGTACCATCCGTCAAACCCTGTCTTCTTACACCACCTATTTGCACCACCCCTTCAAGAATTTCGGTGTCAGTGCTTTCAATGCGCTTCAGGTTCTGACTGATCTAACGGCAACAAAGCCCGCTCCCCGAACTCGTGTACGCCTTGGCGAGGATGTTCTTCTTGAGATCGCTTCCGACCAGGGGGAGCGTGCCCGCGAGCTTCTTCACGAGGCCTCGGCCCTTGGAGTTTTCTCGCGCCAAGCGCAGGTTGGTCCCTGGAAGGGGATCGTCATTGGCTCCCAAGAGCAGGTTCCCGATGTTCTTGAGCGAGTCGATCGTCTGGCAAAGGAAACGCTTCCGCAATTGCGAGTCGTCATGTCCTCGGTTGCGGGAGAAAGTGGGATCACCCCCGCTGCTGATATGCGTCAGTGGTATGCACAGCTGTCGATGTTCGAGGGCGTTCGTGAGGTTCTGGATATCTTCCAGCCCCGCGTCTTCGAGCGCTCTGCAGCCGATATGGTGATTGCGACCGCTTCGAAGAAGTGGCGTCAAGAACACGGTATTTCCATGTCGCGTTCTCAGCGAGTCCGTTTGGTCAAACAAGCGCAGGATATGCTCCGCCCGGGTACCCACGTCAATGATCTTCACCGTGCTCTGCTGACCGTTCAGGAACGACGTGATGTGTGGCGCCAGCATTGCGATTCTGATGGCTGGCCGACACTGCCGTCGAATCTGACACAGGCTGTGGAACTGACCCAGGATGTTGCGGAAGATCTTGAGCATCTGACGCCCATGTTTGCGACGGCTCACGGTGATCTTGAGGCGATGCCGATTGCCGACTTGGCGAAACTGTGCGAGAGGCTGAGTGCTGATCCCGAAGGTGGTTACGAGCTTCCTCGTCGCGTTGCGGTTTTGAAGGCTCTGTCCGAGCTTGGCCTTGAACCGCTGACCCGAGATCTTCGTCAGCGTCATGTCGCTGACGACCAACTGGATGCCGAACTTGACCTAGCGTGGTGGGCCTCGATCTTGGGCTTGATGCTGGCAACCGATTCGCGCTTGGGTGGTTTTGATCCTACCGTTTTGGAGCAAACCTTGATTGAGGGCCGCGATTTGGATCGCCGTCAGGTCGCATCGCTGGTCCCGCAGGTCATTTCGCGTCTGCATCGGGTACGTACGCAGGCTTTGGCCGATGATCCACAAGCCTTGCGCGCTCTTGAATTGGCCGTCCAAGACCAACATCCGCTGACGTCTTTGTACGCGCAATTCCCCTTGTCGTGGAAGCTTATTCCCGCGGTTTTGACGGTCCCGACACTGGTTCCCCAAATTTTGCCTGAGCAGCAACAAGTCGATGTCGTTATTTTGGACGGCATCGATGAGCTCCCCATTGCAGAACTGGTTCCGATTATTTCGCGAGCATCGCAGGTAGTCGTCTTTGCCGATCTTGCGCAGGAACACGGTGAGGATGCCGTCGAGGCCCTGGCCGAGGTTCTTCCGCACGTGCGCATGGATGTTCGCCCAACGCGCTTGAACGATCAGATGGCATTGCTTCTTGCCCGATACCGCGTTGACCACACGGGTGTTCCGGTTCCTTGGACCTCTGCCAGCGCTCCGGTGACCGCGGTGTGGACAGAGGGCACGGGAATGCCGACTCCTGGAAGTGAGGCCGTTGAGTCGACTTCCGTGGAAGTTAATGCTGTTGTCGAGGCTGTTCTTGAGCACGCGACTTCAACCCCGGATCGTTCTCTTGCTGTCGTCGCGTTGAATTCACAGCACGCTGAGCGAATCCGCGCCCAACTGACGCGCACGATCGGCGCCGAGCCCGGCTTGGCCTCGTTCTTTGATCCCGCGCGCGTGGAACCTTTCGTGGTTGTTGACCCCGATGGTGCACGAGGCCTGGGCCGCGACCACGTCATTATTTCTGTTGGTTTCGCGAAGACTCCTCACGGTCGCGTTATTCACCACTTTGGCGTTTTTTCTTCCCCTGCGGGTGCGGGAGTAATGGCTGATGTCTTGCGCTCGGTGCGCGGCGATCTGACTGTTGTCTCTTCGATTCGACCCGAAGAGATTGATACTTCGCGTTTGTCCCAGCGCGGTGCGCTCATGCTGGTCGATCTGCTGGAGATCGCTCAGGGCCAGTCAGGTGTGGGAATTGATGCCTGGCCGACCCTGGAGATCGAGCCGGATCGTCTGCTCATCGACCTTGCGGATCGCCTGTACGGCTTGGGTCTTGAGGTTGTTGCAAATATCGGTATTCCCGGTGGTTTGCGGATCCCCCTTGCGATCGGACACCCCGAGGTTCCGGGACGTCTGCTTCTCGCGGTTCTTACTGATGACGATGAGTATGTTGCTCAGCCTTCATTGCGTGTGCGCGATCGCCTGTGGCCTTCGATGCTTGAGGAGCAGGGGTGGAAGGTGCATATCGCATTGTCGATGGCCGTTTTCATTGACCCCGCAAAGGAAACGGATCGTATTGTCCAGCTGGTGCTGGATGCAGTTGATGAGATCAACGGTCCCGCCGCGCCAGTACTTGAACTTCCCGAGGATCCTGACGCTGAGTTTGGCGTAGCTGAAGAAGAAGAAGAAGACGCTTTCGCTTCTGTTTCTGCCGAGGCTCCGCACGCTGATCAGGAGGATGACGAGGCCTCGCAGGCTCGTCAGCGCCGTGATGAGTTGGTTGAGGATGCTCGTGAGAACGAGGCCGTGGCTGAGTCTGAAAACGATGCTGATAGCGCGCGTGGAGAGCGTCCCGCGATTGCGCGCGGTTTGCCTCTGGCAGCATATAGCGATGATCAATTGGATGAGATCGCACTGTGGGTGGTATCCGATGGTGTTGTGCGCGGTGAAGAAGAAGCCGTTGATGAGCTCTGGCGTGCACTCGGACTGACTCGTCGCGGTGCTCAGACCGATGCGGTCTTGCGTCATGTGATTCGTAGGAATCAGAAGTGAGTGAGGCCTCTGAGGTGACGCATTCGCACTCTCGTGAGTCGGATTTAGGAAGTGGAGATAACTCTGCGGGATCCGAAGAACATGCGACGCGAGCACGGAAGCGCAGGCGTGTACTTTTCGTCAACGAGGTTGATGAGAGGCTGATTTCGCGCGGGATCCCTACCTCTCTGGAGGATCGAGTTTCCGACCAAGAACGCCAAGATGCTCTGGATAAAGCGCATATTGTAGGCGAGGCGGATCAGTCGAATACTGCCCGCCTCGCCGCTAACGTCCCCCCGCACTCCCAAGCGCGGATTTAGCTGGCGCGCGGATCGGCATAGAAAAGGTGGCGGCAAGCATGATGCTTGCCGCCACCTTATATACGAGTCAGATTCAGTTGTTGCTCTGAGCCTTAAGCAGGTCGCGGATCTCCGAGAGCAGCTGAACATCTTCGCTGACCTCGGGGGTCTCTGCAGCTTCTTCCTTCTTGCGGCGAGCTGCCAGGGCGTTCATCGGCAAGACGATGAAGAAGTACAGGGCGAAGGCGACAAGCAGGAAGTTCACGAGCGCAGTGATGACGGCACCGGGCTGCACGGTTGCGGTACCAATCGTGAACTTGAAGACATCATCGAAGTTCTGCTCGCCAAAAAGGCCACCGATAAGGGGGTTGATGACCTTGTTGACCAGCGCGGTAACGACTGCGGTGAAGGCAGCACCGATCACCATACCGACGGCAAGATCAACAGCGTTTCCGCGGGAAATGAATTCTTTGAAGCCCTTAAGCATGGATTTCTCCTTGAGTTGTATTTTCAGCTCTGAGTCCAGCAGGTTTCACCGAACTCGCACGTGTTGCGTGACGCTCATGCGTCAACCAAGGAGAAAGCCTATCGGCAACACCAGTGCCTTGGGAAGCGCAAAATACGCAGTCTTCCTCACATATTGCGCCTAGCCTGTGCAGGAGTTATTCACTTGATTCCCAGTTTAATGAAGTGCGAAGGCGTAATGACTCCGTCTACCGGAATATCGTGATCCTCGTGGGGGAGCAATTCTTTTCCTCGATACTCCCAATCAAAAACGCATGCAATAACTGGGGCTGACAC
>CALHID010000079.1 GCA_938030835.1 uncultured Actinomyces sp.
CTTTGATCGGGAAGATGAAGTGGCAATAGATCCAGTCGCGGTCGAGGTTCGTCGCCGCGTACGACAACAACGCGGTCGATGAGCTCCTCGAAGTCATCAGCTTCTTGACCGCCCAATGCTGCAGGGCCGACCATGTCGATTCGCGCGAACCAACGGTCACCCTCACGTCCGATAATTCGGGTCCGCGTGGTGCCCTTCTTCCCATCGGGAAGCGTCACTGCCTCATCAACTTCAAGCTCATCACCGTAGCGAGTGTGCTTTTCGCTAACTGTACTGCCGCCCTCTTCATAGGCAGCGCGAATCTGCGGACGAAGTTCATCCCAAGTTCCGCCCGAACGCGGCGCTGCGGCGATAGAGAACTGAAGTCCCGAAGAAGCGAGCACCAACATAATTCGAATGATGCTTTGACCATCTTCGCCAGCTTGTGCACGAATCTGCATGCCCGGTACGGCAGGAATGCGCAGCGAACCTAGGTCGACATAATCGACCGAGGTATCAACTTCGTATTCTTCGCGGGGGCCGGGGATTTGCCACAGTTCTGACTCGTCGTAGAGCTGGGGGCGTACTTCCTCTTCTACCTCTTCTTGAACAGTGTCTTCCTTGCGTGAACGTCCGAACATAACTGAATTATCTCACGCTCAGCCAGCACACTCAGTGCAGACGGGCTGTCCATTGTCATCGACGTAGGCAAGCTGAGAAGCGTGATGGACCAGGAAGCACATTGAGCAGGTAAATTCGTCATCCTGCTTGGGAACGACGTGAACCGTCAGCTCTTCCTTCGAAAGATCTGCACCGGGAAGCTCAAAATTCTCTGCGGCCTCATTTTCATCCTCGTCGACATTTGCCGAACCAGAATCATTGCGACGCGACTTCAGCTCCTCAATGGAGTCCTCTGCAACATCATCGTCATTCTTACGAGGTGCATCGTAATCGGTGGCCATCTTGTCCTCCCTTTTCTCTCATCATGTATTGCGCTCCCGCGTAACACATTCGCTGCGCTGCAGGGTAACACGTTGAAAGTTTACGCGCTACTGAAAAGGACACGCGCCCCGACAATCAAGGATTTTAACGCCATATTTGAGAAAATTTGACCACGAAGCAAGGAGGAAAAGCGATGATCGATCTTGATCTTCTCGGAGTAGGTGCAGACGAGGAAACACTGGTATTCACAGACAGTGAAGGCCGTCGTTACACCACCCCGATCACAGACGAACTGCGAGGTGCAGTCCGTCGCGATCGTCCGCGCATCGAGGCGATTACCGAAGATAAGCCCTTGCGTCCTCGTGAAATCCAAGC
>CALHID010000080.1 GCA_938030835.1 uncultured Actinomyces sp.
AAGCCGCTCCACTCTAAGTGTGGTGAGATGCTGCCACCTTCTGCTGTGTGCAGCTTTGGCATGGGGAGGTTGTTGCTTAGATCTTGCGACACCACGGTAAAAGTTGCGCTGGGGGGAAGCCCTTCGTACGGGTTGGGAGCAAGAGGACGATCAAAGAGGCGCATGCTCATATTCTTTCACTTCTTCAGAAGGAACCAAAGTGGACGCAAATGAGGGAGAGGTGCATACACTAATAGAACACTTGTTCGATTGGGGTGATTTTATGAAGCGTTTAGACCTTGCTCGTCAAGTTCTACGTGATACCGAAAATCGCCTGGGACTTGAGAAAAATCAGGCTTTTTCGGATCTTTCTTCGCGCTGCGTGGGGGTCTGGGAATACGGAGGGACTTACCCGCAATTGATTCATGTCATTCTTTCTCTTGATCTCCAAGAGGGCTGCTGCGCTTTCATTGGAAGTGATGATTTTGGCTGGGAATATGCCTTTAAACAGGGATTGAATCTGGCGCGCTGCCTCTATGTTCCTTCTTCTTGTGCGGATGCGCAGGTAATCTCGCTTCTTCTTCCGCATTGTCGATTGGTCTATGTGGACCGTTGCTCATTAACCCTTCGTGATATGCGGCGTTTGGGTGCCCAGGTGCGAAAAGAAGAAACAATTTTGCTGACTAAATACCCATGGGTTGGCTTCAGTCGCCCATGGGGAGAAGACTTTGATATTTATCAAAAGGCGGGATGATATGCGCTGTCTTATGGTGTGGATTCCCAACTGGGAAATTAATGCTTTGGTAGTCGATATTCCTCCGGGGGCTCATGGAGCAATTGAAGAACGTGGATTTCTTAAGACAGTGACTCCCGCTGCATGGAAATGCGGTGTGCGACAGGGGATGCGCGTGTCGATGGCGCGTTACCTATGCCCAGATCTGCTTATTCTTCAAAGTGACCCACGTAGGGAATTGAACTCTTTTGAAGTAATTGTCCAAGCTTGTGAGCAATGGGTTGCGGGTATCGCCTGTGTGCGTCCGGGGTTGGCATGGGCTCCTGCCGCTGGAGCGGCTCGGTGGAGCGGCAGTGAAGAACAGCTGGCCGAAAATATTGTTGATTCAATTTCTCGGTGGAGTGGATCAGAAAGCAATGTGGGGATAGCATCCGGGCCCCTTGCAAGTTATGCAGCAGCAAGGCGTGGCATTATTGTGCCCCCAGAGCGAACTCAAGAATTTCTCGATCATATTGACCTTGCTCAGTGTCTTCCAGTATTTCCCCAAAAACAGCGCGAACAGCTCCAACAGGTCATTGATACGTGCCGCTCAGTGGGAGTGGTGCGCGGGCGTGATTTGATGCGCATGGGAGAAAACGCTCTGTATACACGTTTTGGAAATATCGGTCAGCAGCTCTACGAATTATTTAGCGGGAAAGATCTTTGGATTCCGAAACACGAAATTCCTGTACGCGAAGTACAAGTGGATGAAGAATGCGAGGAAAGTATTGAGAATGAAGAACAGGCCGCTTTCTGTTCTCGCCGTTTAGCGCGTCAAGTCTGCGAAAAGCTTGAAAGAGAGCAGCTGCGTTGCTCGAGCATTGTGATCACTGCGCACGATCAAAGCTGTGAAACTTACGAAAGACAATGGTGGGGAATCGATGGAGATGAAGAAGAAATTGCAGATCGTATTCGCTGGCAGATTGTAGCTTGGCTTTCTTCTTCCACTACCGAGGAAGGACTGAATCGCATCAGTGTTCAAGCCTTGCATTGCATGCCTTCAGCAGGGGTAAGCGCTCTATGGAGAACACATCGCTCACCTAAGCGTGATTCCGCCCTTCGTAAGATTTGCGCTTATAAAGGCGAAGATGCTGTTCGCGTCCCATGTCTAGTTCCGGGCTATACCCCCATGCAAAGAGCAGGCTTTGCCTGTGTTGATCAAACAGCGACGAGCTCCGGTGATCTCCTTTACCCCGAAGGCGCAGTAGAAGATGCGCCCTCGAAGGTATACGCCACGCCTCTTCCGGCTTTTCTCTATGCTCATTCTTCTTTGCAAGAGCATGTGCAAGTGGCAGTTAGTGATCGTTCTACGCTCACGCATAATCCCAAAGAAATCGTTGCAGTAATTTCGGGGCGACAACACCGATACGGGGTGCTTTCCTGGAAAGGTCCATGGAGTATGCCGCGCTCGTGGTGGCAAGAGACGGCCGAGGCTATTGCTCATGTCCCCTGTACCCACTACCTCAGAGTGAGTTGTGAAAATTCCTCGGATCTTCTGCTGATGTGGGAACGAGGCTCTTGGAGTGTTGCTGGAATGTATGAAGATCATCAAGGCTAATCATTCACATGGGTTATCCTGAAGGGATGGGTACGTCACCGATTCGTCAAGCTCTTCGCGCGTGCAGTGAAGAAGATGCAGTTGCGCTTCTTGGACACGCGTTATGGGCGCAGGCGGCTCTTGCGGATGCGCGCGGTGATATTCAGGAAATAGCCTGGAGCGATACCGAGGTTTCGGCCCGCGTCCGTGCGCCAGGCGTCATGTATCGAAGCGTCATTCGTTACGTAGATTCCTCAAAGACCCATCTTCATTTGACATGTTCTTGTTATCTCGCAGGTGCTTGTGTCCACGCAGCGGCCTTGCTTCGTCGTGCTCGACGTGAATGCAGCGAAGATCCTGAAACTCAAAATCCGGCGGGCTCAGTGTGGATGAGCGAGTTTGAAAGCTTGTTATCCACAGATGGTGCTCAAGCTATGGGGCTTATTGTTGACGCTCACGATCCTGCACAACCGGTATGGCTGATTCCATTGGTCCTAGTGCACAATCAAGAAGCTCGTCGTCTCAGTTGGTCTGAACTTGCACAGTCTCAGTGGAGTGGCCTCCTAGATACGCTTTCGCCGCATCACCTCACAAGCTTGCGACGTCTCTACCAAAGCAGTAGAAAATCGAGTGAATATTCGCCTGGCAGCTATGACGTCTCGCTGGAATCACTGGGACGCAGTGCGCCCATCTGGCTCTATGAGCTTCAAAAATCGGGAGTTGTGCTTTTGACACCACAACTCCATCGATTCGACTTTCAGATGAATTCTTTTGCTGTCGCGATTGATATGAACCTCGGCAGGAAAGGGCTTGAACTCTGCTATAAACGTGAACAAATTGACCGGGCTGGTGCAACGCTGCCTTTTCCGCGACGTGCTGATGCAATGGGGCTGACCTTCATTAATGGAGGAGAAGGTGCAGTTGCAGATCCCATCGATCAAAACGAGCTGGCCCCCCTCAATGAGGTTTGTGTTCGCATTCCAATGTCTGCAATTGGAGATTTCATTAGGAATCAACTTGCCACACTTCGCGCACACTATCGGTGTATATCCTCGATGAGGACTTTCCCCTTTGATGAACTCCTACCACAGTTGCGACTGTGCCTGCGAGAGCGAAATTCACAGTATGCCCATGTGTGCTGGGCGGTGGATTACAGCTTAGAGAAGAAGCGCTTCCGCTCTTATTTGCCCCCGCAGACAAAAATTAGTCATCTGAGCGATTCTCTTGCTCGTGACTTTGATGCTGCCCACGCAGCATTACGCGCTTACTTTCCTGCGGCCTCGTTGGCGCCAACGCTTCACGAACTGATCATCCCACTTCCGCAAGTCCCCGAGCTGCTTCGTGCATTAAAAAATAGCTGGCCGGTGGATTCAGTAAGCTGGGATATTGATCAGCATCTTGAAGAGACTCGCATTGTTGACGAGAAGGTGCAGATTAATGCGCAGATCCAGGCAACGGATTCTCCAGACTGGTGGAATTTGCGCGTTACTGTGCGCGTCGGAAATGAAGAATTGCCGATCTCTCGAGTCCTCAGTGCGCTCTCTGAGGACCAGGACTATATTCGCCTCGATAATGGTCGTTGGCTCCATCTTGAGGGCGTCGATATCGATCGCTTACGCCTACTTCTCCGGCAGGCAGCGCAACTTCACCGATCACGTTCTCTCGATAATATTTCGCTGACAACCTCCCAATTTGGACTTTGGGAAAACTTGAGTGAGTTCGTCGATACGCGTGAAGAGGATCGGCAATGGCGAACACGCATTGACGGTCTCAGAGACTTGGCCAAGGAAGAAATAAAAGCGCCCATCGAGGATGAGCCAGGAATGCGTCCTTATCAGGCGATGGGCATGCATTGGGTTCTCAATAGAATTCGGGCAGGTTTCGGTTGTGTCCTTGCCGACGATATGGGACTTGGAAAGACCAGGCAGATCCTGGGGGCAATTGAAAAGTTTCGACGTTATACCAGTCATCCCGTTCTGGTTGTCGTCCCCACCAGCGTCATGTCGAGCTGGCGGGATGAAGCTGAAAGTTGCTTCCCAAAAATGGCGCTTTCTCTCATTCAATCAACCTATGCGCGTGACCCACAGGGATGGAATGGCTTGGACCGTGCGGATGTTGTTGTCACCTCGCATACGCTCTTTCGGATTGACTGCGAACATTGGAAAAATAGAGAGTTAGCGGGCGTTGTTATCGACGAAGCCCAAGCCGCCAAAAACCCGCGCACGCAACTGTATCGATACCTGAAAGATCTACCTGTTGCCTGGCGAGTGTGCATCAGTGGTACTCCAATTGAAAACTCTCTTGAAGATCTCTGGTCACTCATGTCTTTAGCAGTCCCGGGGCTCCTCTCAAGTCATTCTTCTTTCAATGAGAAATTCCGGCGTCCGATTGAAGCAGGACGTTCGCCTGATCTTCTCAATCTTCTACACTCACTGATTGCTCCGTTTGTCCTCCGGCGAACGAAGGAAGAGGTCGCGCCCGAACTGCCTGAGCGCGTTGAAACTCTTCTTCCCGTGCCGCTCGGTCGCAAACAACGACAAATTTATGATCGCTACCTGACCCGCGAGCGTGCACGTCTTCTTCATCTTGAACTGGAAAATGACACTCGTGAGCGATTCGAAGTTTTGGCTGCGCTTACGCGTCTTCGCCAGTTGTCTTTAGATCCTGCTCTGGTTGATCAGCGATATGACTCTGTCGGCTCAGCGAAGATTGATCTGTTGTGTGAGCACTTGGAGCAGATTCTTCCGCTGGGGCATAAAGTCTTGGTTTTTAGCCAATTTGTTGCTTTCTTGGAGCGAATCCGTCGTTCCTTGGATCAACGCGGGATTGCCTCCCTTCTTCTTGAAGGGAAAACACGTAACCGTCATGCAGTGATCGATGAATTCCAGCATGGAGACGTGCAGGTGTTCCTAATTTCCCTTAAGGCTGGGGGAGTGGGGCTTACCCTGACTCAGGCAGATTATGTCTACATGATGGACCCCTGGTGGAATCCTTCAGTTGAGGCGCAGGCGGTCAATCGTGCGCACCGTATTGGTCAGGATCGCAGGGTGAATGTCTATCGCTTGGTTGCTCAAGACACCATTGAAGAAAAGGTGTGTCAGCTTCAGGCCCACAAACAGGTGCTTGTCGACAGTGTTGTGGGACAAAATTTAGGAGAGGGGCGTAGTTCTGCTGATATTCAGCAGCTACTTAAGCTCATCCAAGAAGACCAGGATGGGCGCGTTTAGCTCGATCTTTTCTTGGGGTAAATTCACTGCATATCGAACATATGTTCGATATGCTGATTGGGTGGGATCCCATCATTTTGCTGAGCTACACGCGCATTCGTACTTCACTTTTCTTGAAGGGGCAGATGCGCCAGAGGATTATGTTTCTTCGGCGCGAAATCTGGATCTGAGCGCTCTTGCTCTGCTGGAAGTCGATGGAATGTATTCCCTTATTCGGGCTTTACAGGCAGCGAAAGAATCTTCTTTTCCCCTTCTTATTGGCAGCGAATTGACTCTAGATGTAGGGCAGTTCTCCCGATACCAATCGCCAAAAGAACCTGCTAAGGGCTGGGGGCTACCCAAGGGGTGGGAAGATCGCGGAATTCGTCTACCTGTCCTTACGACCTCGGCGCAAGGGTATCGGGATCTGTGTCATCTTATGAGCGAGTACACGCTGACGCATGATGCCCAGGAAAGCCCGGCCCACGGCCTCGGCAATATTGCTCAGATGGGGGATATCCGTATTTTGACGGGAGGAAGCAGGGGGCCTCTGCGAAGGATTTTGCATGCGCAGGGGCATACGCAGGCCGATCGTTTCCTTAAGGATCTCATCGCTCTATTTGGACGTGAACGCGTTCTTCTTGAGAGCGTGTTGATGCCTGGGCAAGACGATCTTGGCCGCGAGCTTGCCGAACTTGCGCAAGCTAATTGCCTGACTCTTGTCGCAAGTGCTGCTCCTGTCATGGCCTATCCGCAATCGAAATATCGAGCAGATCTTTTGTGCTCATTGAGGCAGGGGCGCAGTCTTGATGATCTTCAGTATCGACTTCCAGCACAGCACGCCTTCCTGCGAAGTGCCGAAGAAATGCTGGCCCTGCATCGCAGTGCGCCTCAGGCAGTGAATAATGCCTTCGAATGCGCAAACGAGTGTTATTACCCCCTATCTTTTGATTCCTTGGATCTGCCCGATACGGAAGTTCCCCCGGGACATACGACGATTTCTTGGCTCAAGGAGCTTACCTATTCTCGGGCAGTGGAAATTTACGGTAAACGCAGCGCTCATCCGCAGGCGTGGCAGGTCATTGATCATGAGCTGGCAATTATCGAAAAACTAGATTTTGCGGGCTATTTCCTGATTGTTCATGACATCGTCGATTTTTGTCGTCGCTCTGGGATCATGTGCCAGGGCAGAGGCTCAGCTGCAAATTCTGCTGTCTGCTACTGCTTGGGTATCACCGCCGTTGATGCGATCAAGCATCATATGCTTTTCGAACGATTCCTTTCTCCCGGGCGATCAGGGGCTCCCGATATCGATATTGACATTGATAGCGCACGTCGCGAAGAGGTCATTCAATATGTGTATCGCCGCTATGGGCGAAGACGTGCCGCGCAGGTCGCAACCGTAATTACCTATCGTTCACAACTGGCCTACAAGGATGCCGCTCGAGCTCTAGGGATTGCGCCTGATAGCGTGCCTACTCGCGCTCAGCGTCGGGAGCGGGCCCAAGGTATTAACTCGCCTGCTTCGCAAGAGATGCTTGGAGCCTGTGCGCAGCTTCTGAGCGGTCTTCCGCGTCATATGGGCATTCATTCGGGGGGCATGATTTTGACGAAGCAACCCGTGAGTGAGGTGTGTCCAATCCGTTGGGCTCGAACAAGCGGGCGCAGCGTTATTCAGTGGGATAAAGAAGATTGTGCTGATGCCGGACTGGTGAAGTTTGATCTTTTAGGTCTGGGGATGTTGGGGGCTCTCGGAGGAATCTTTGATTCTCTTCAAGAATCGGGCGTGAGAAATTCTCGGGGGAAAGTGCTTTCTTTATACGAGCTCGAAGATGAAGATCCTCGAGTGTATGACCTCCTGTGTGCAGCCGATACAGTCGGGGTTTTCCAAGTGGAATCACGGGCACAGATGAATGTGCTTCCCCGGCTTCGGCCTCGCTGTTTTTATGACATTGTCATTGAGGTTGCTTTGGTGCGTCCGGGGCCGATTCAAGGAGAGGCCGTCCATCCCTACCTGCGTCGTCGCAGAGGGGAAGAGAAAGTGAGCTATCTGCATCCACTTCTTCGTCCTGCTTTGGAAAAGACCTTGGGAGTTCCCCTGTTCCAAGAACAGATGATGCATATTGCTATGGATGTTGCAGGCTTTAGCGCTACGCAGGCGGATGAGCTCAGGCGTGCCATGGGTTCTTCGCGCAGTATCCAAAAAATGCAGAAGCTTCGTGAGCCTTTCATGAAGGGGCTGCAGCAGCGCGGTATTCCTCAAAATATCTGTGAGGAAATTTTTACTCAGGTTCAAGGATTTGCCGATTTTGGTTTTCCCGAATCGCATTCCTTTTCTTTTGCCTACATCGTGTACGCATCGGCCTGGTTGAAGGTTCACTACCCCGAGCATTTCTATGCGGGGATTTTGTCTCATCAACCGATGGGCTTTTATTCGCCTTCCTCGTTGATTCACGATGCACGAGGCCATGGCCTGCTTGTGTGCCCGCCTGACGTTAACCTTTCGGCTGAGAAAACCCAGGTTTTCCCCGTCAATGAGATTGAGCGTGTTATTGGCGCGCAGGCACTTGCCGAGGCACGTGGAGAGGTAGTCCCAGGAAAAGAGGGATTGGTTGATCCTCACGCGCGCTGGGGGATTGTGATAGGGCTTGATGCTATTAAAGGGCTTGATCGGTCTCGCATCCAGAGGATTGTGCGCGAACGCCAGGATGGCTTGTATGCAAGTTTCGAACAGCTGGCATCTAGAGCTAGGCTCCGCAGCGTTGATCTGGAAAAGATCGCCCAAGCGGGAGCCCTAGATTCTTTGGGATATGAGCGACGCGAAGGAATCTGGGCAAGCGGTAGCTTGGGTCAAGACGGAGGAGATTCTGAGGAATACCAACCAATGCTTGATGGTTTTGGCCTGGAATACCATCTTCCCGAGCTTCCGCCTTTGGACGATTTTGCCCGCATCAATCTGGACTATGAGTCCATGGGGATGTCGCCAAAACAGCATCCTTTTGTGCTTCTTCGGCCCGAGATGAATGCTCAGGGCGTGACGCCTGCCTGTGGGGTCACCGCGTGTGAGAACCGTGCTCGCATCAGAGTAGGAGGAATTATTACCCATCGTCAGCGTCCCAGCAGTGGCGGAGGCGTCCTCTTCCTGAGCGTAGAAGATGAAACCGGAAGCGTGAACGTTACGGTTACCGAAAATACGTGGCGGCAGTTTCGCCAAGAGGTCATAGCTCCGGCGGTTATTGTCGACGGCTACTGCGAAAACCTGTATGGAACACGAAGCGTACGTGCCTTCCGTATCTATCCGATGAATACGGAGCTATGCGTACGCTCACGTGATTTTCGTTGAAGCGGGGTTATGCGCGCTCGCGAGGCACGTAGAGCTCAGAGAAGATTGACCAAATCACCGAGATGATCGGGATTGCAATAATTGCTCCCAATAGCCCAGCGGTAAAGGTTCCTACCATGACACCGATACCCACGACAACGGGGTGCAAGGATACCTGGTGTCCCATGATGAGCGGTTGAAGAATATGGCCTTCGATCTGGCCAATCAACGCAATGCCCAAACCAACGATTGCAGCGGTAACAATGCCTTTGGCTGCAAGAGCAACGATCATGGCAAGGATCATCGCTGTTGGAGCACCAATAAGCGGAATGAAGGCACCGATGAAAACCAAAATTCCCAGGGCAGGAGCTACGGGGACGCCCAGTATCTGCAAGAAGATGGCTGCAAATAGACCATCTGTTCCAGCTACCAGCATGGTTCCACGTGCATAGCCGGAGAAGGTTGCCCATCCTGCTTGCGCTGCACGGTTTGTCACCGCTCGCCGGTGATAGGGAAGAAGCGCGACAAACCATGACCACATCTGGTTGCCGGAGTGCAAGAAGAAGATTGTGATGAAGAAGGCAAGGACGAGGACCGAAGCAACGACAGCCGCACTCGATACATTCGCCACAGTCTCGCTGAGCAATCCCGACCAATTAGAGGCAAGGAATTGCTTGCCTTGGTTCATCAGGGTTTCATTCAGATGAGTGAGATCGTTGATGGGGATTTGGAAAGGGAGTTTGAGATGGGAAACCAGATCAGAGACCTTAACAAGCCCGTTTTCGACCTCGACAAGAAGGTTCGGCCATTGGCCAGCGATTGAAGTAATCACCAGTGTCATGAGTGCGACAAAAGTGCCGATAAAAGCCAAAAGAGAGGCAAAGACAGCTAGCCATCGATTCAACCAACGGCTGAGGAAATTTGTCAGGGGATTCAATATTGCGGTCAGAAGAAGTGCAATAAAGATCGCCACGAAGACAGGGGTGGCCTGAGCAATTGCGAAAACCACAGCAGAAATGACGATGATGACGCCGATAATTGCCCATGAGCCAACTCCCGCCTGGGCAAGCCAGCGAGGAACAAGAGGCTTACGGGTCGTGCCGTTAAGAACTCGGCGGCTACTTGAGGGGGTGCGCGTAGGCGGAGTCCACTGAACTCTCGGCGGAGCCTGATGGTGTCGAGGCGTCGCCTGAGTTCCGCTGCGCGCCTTGAGACGTGCAGCAGTATGCGATCCCAGTCGTTGGGCTCCTTGGGAGAGAGAAGTGACAAGCGCCCGTGAATGGCGAATCAGGCGCGTCGCTTGGCGCTGAGGCTTCTCAGTCATTCTCGTCGCTCTTCTGCTCTGTTGCAGTATCGCCAGGGGAAAGGCGCTCACTTACTGCTGCCGCGGCCTCGCCGATTGCTCTTTGAGCGCTTTCAATCATTCGGTTTGCGGGGTCAAGAAGCTGTTCCTTGACCTTGCGACGCATGACTTTACCCAGCGGATTGCGTGGAAGGTCAGTGATGATCGCAATCTGGCGCGGAAGGGCGTAGTGAGAGACATATTTCTCGGCCCATGCACGGACTTGTGCAAGAGTGATCATCGGCGCGTCATCTTCTAAGATCAACGCTGCGGTGACCTCTTCGCGTGCTTCACCTGCGGGAAGTCCAACCACTGCAACATCCTTGACGCCGGGCATCGAGCGAATTGCTGCTTCGACCTGCGAAGGGTATACGTTGAAGCCACCCGAAAGGATGAGCTCTTTCTTGCGATCGGACATCACAAGGAAACCATCCTTATTGATCGCAACGTCGCCGGTACGTAGCCATCCGTCTTCAGTGAAGAAGCGAGCAGATTCTTCGGGCGCATCAAGGTAGCCACTGAAGACCTGAGGGCCTTTAACGATGATCTCACCGGGAGTGCCGTCTTCAACATCGATGCTGGGGTCTTCAAGGTCGACCAAACGGACATCGGTCGAGGGAAAAACGACACCCAAAGCACCGTGGTACCGGTTATCGGCAAGAGGTGAACCGGCGATAACGGGAGAGGTCTCGGACATCCCGTATCCCTCGATAATCATCCCATCGGTTGCCTCTTCCCATTGCTGAGCCAGAGTCTTCGAGAGCGGCATCGCGCCGCAAATCGACCACTTGATCGTCTTCAGAGAGACGTTCTTTTCAGCAGCGCGAGTCATTACGCGTTCGAACATCGGGGGAACTCCGACAAAGAACGTTACAGGTCGGCGCTTATGTGCTTCCAATGCCAAATCGACATCGAACTTTGGAAGGAGTAATTGCGTAGCAGCAAGATGAACTGCCGCGCACATGAAGAAGGTCAATCCATAGGCGTGAAAGTAAGGCAACAGTGAATAGAAGGTTTCAGCACCTTCGTGAAGCTTCCATACCCACATGCGGCATTGATTGACATTTGTTCCAATATTGCGGTGGGTGAGAGGAACTGACTTGGGAACGCCATTCGTGCCACCGGTATGAAGGATGACCGCTAAATCATCACCGGTTGCTTGGGGAGTATCAGGATGAACCAGTCGTGCATGAGCGACTGCCTGATCCCAGGAGCGGGCATCTTTAGGACGCGCGGCACGCATTTGTTCGCGAGTCTGCCGTGCTCGTTCAATTGGAAGGCTTAAGAGCATTCGTTGTGAGCGCGGCATCCCGGCCGAGATATCGACAGTGAAAATCGTATCCAGCGATTTATCGCCCTCGCGAATAAACGCGTCAACCGATTTTTCCCAGACGATTGCGACTTTTCCGTGGTGGCGATCGAGTTGCTGGTGGATTTCTTCAGCGGGCGCTAGTGGATTGTGCTCTGCAGCGACGACACCAATGCGCATGCAGGCATAGAAGGCAACTAATGCCTGCGGGCAGTTGGGAAGACAGATGGCACAGACATCGCCACGGCGCAGGCCTGTCTCGATGAGTACTTGTGCGGCTCGCAGCACCTGCGCATAGAGCTGAGCGTAGGTCAGGGTAGCGCCAAAGTAGTCGACTGCAATGCGCTCGGGGTAGAGCCGCGCGGAGGTCTCCAGAAGAGTGATCAACGATGTATCCGGCACCGGTACCTCTAGTGGCGTTCCCGGGTCGTACTGCCTGCGGGATTGCAATGTGAGGTCTGAAACCATGTCCACTCCTAGTAGAAAACTACTACTTACGTTAGCGTAGGTTAGCGCGCCCGGCGCCTGAAAAACGCCCAAGCATTTCCTCTTTAAATGCTGAGTATTCGCCGTTGTCGATGGACTCTCGAATGGCATCAACCAAGCGGACGGTGAACCACTCGTTGTGAATCGTTGTCAGCGTCGAAGCCAGGATTTCCTTCGCCTTAAACAGGTGGTGGACGTATGCGCGGGTGTAATGAGTACAGGTATAGCAACCGCAGCCATCGACCAGGGGAGTGAAGTCACGCTTGAAGCGGGCATTTGTAATATTGAAACGACCGTCGGGGGAGTAGATTGCTGCATTTCGCGCGACGCGAGAAGGGTTCACGCAATCAAAGGTGTCTGCGCCGGCCTCGACGCCGCGGAAAAGATCGTCGGGTTCGGAAATTCCCAGAAGGTGGCGAGGGCGATCCTCGGGGAGCTCAGAACTCACCCAAGAAACGATTGTTCCCAAATTTTCCTTCTGCAGTGCGCCGCCAATACCGAAACCATCAAAGATCTGACCGTTAACGTCCATCTCAGCCAAGGTGCGCGCGGCATGTCGGCGAAGATCCTCGTATTGCGCTCCCTGCACAACGCCCCAGAGCTGTTGGTAGGGCTTTCCGACGCGCTCGTTGGTGAGACGCTGATGAATAGCCAAACACTGACGGGCCCATTCATGGGTACGTTCAAGAGATTCTTCTTGATAGAAACGAGGGTGAAGCAGCGAGGTCAGCTCATCGAAGGCGAACATGATGTCCGAACCCAATTCATGCTGAATGCGCATGGAAACTTCGGGCGAGAAACGGTGTTTAGAACCGTCGATGTGGCTGCTAAAAATCACGCCGTCATCGTCAACAACTGCTCGGGATGCCTTGACTGCCTGCTTATTGAGCTTGGGATCCTTGAAATCCGCGTCGCCCGAAAACTCCGCCGAGAGGACCTTCTTGAATCCGGCTCCCAAGGAAAGGACCTGGAATCCGCCCGAATCCGTATAGGTCGGACCTGCCCAGTTCATAAAAGAACCCAAGCCCCCAGCCTC
>CALHID010000081.1 GCA_938030835.1 uncultured Actinomyces sp.
AAACAACTATTCACCGGCAGGCCCAATTGTCTGCTGGTGAATGTTTCGTCAAAGCATATTTGTGATTCGCGATTAGACTTCGATGTCGCGACAACAATTCTCCCATCACTCAAGGTTTTGTGCAGCAATTCCCCACAAGCTGAGATCCAAGACCACACGGTCTACACCTTTTGCTGCACTAATCAGATCTCGAAAGATGTTGTCTATGTCGGTGAAATCGAGACTGAATGTCTCAATTTCAAACACATATTCTTTCTTGTGCGCGCTGACATGTTGAGCGGCCGGAACATCAGCCTACTCAGAACCACAATGGAAAGGTGCAAACCCGATGAATTGAATGAGCTTCAACAGCGATACTTCGACAACACCGTGTTTTTGGACTTCTACAATTGGCACACGGAGGCTTTCCGACACTACTATCAGCAAATAACACATCCGTTTACTGTCGCCGTGATGGACGGGTTCAATAAAATCGCGTCGACAGAGAAAGAAACAAGGCTGAATGAGATCACTAAGATCTGTGATCAGTATCGGACAACGGAAGGTGTGAGAAATCAATATGTCAACAAACGATTCGATTATGCGAATTTCGCGTACCTCAGTTCCTATGTAGACTCCCCGCGCTCCGAACTTGAAGGGCAAATCAAGAAACAGATAGAATTCATTGCCACATGCTTCGGAAGGGACGGGGTGAACCTTTGGCGCGAGATCTTTAATTACGCCGGAATCAACCGTATCGCAGCCAATCCCGCCCTGTACTCAGCACAAAACATCCTTGATAAGTGTGTGCTGCCTTGCTTAAGGGACGAGGTTCTAAAAGATGATTTCGAACTGTTCTGCGAAATCGTTCCCAGCTGGAGTTCAGAGGTAAAGCAACTGCTTTCAAATCATCCGTGGAAGACATACAACCAAGAGCAATTTGAAGCCAAATGTGACTCTCTGGTCGGAAAATCTTTCTCATACTTTGTAATCAAACAACTCAATAAGATATTAGCATGATCAAAAACACTGCTATCGGAGTAACCTTGGCGTTATTCTCTTTCCTGCTGGCTAATGGTAGCCAGTCAACCTCGCCTTTCGCCATTTATATTGCGCTAGCTGCGCTTGCTTTGGGATGGTTTCTCTCGTATGAACAAGAGAAAAAGGCTGCACACATCAACGAACTTCAAAATCAGCACCTCGAAGCGCTGAACAAATTGTCGGAACTCGAAGGCGAAAACACCCGCGCTATTCTCCAAAAACAGGAGGATTCCCTTAAATCCTTGGGGGATTTGCTCAACGAAATACGGGGGTTGAAAGCCGCACAAAAGCAGATGCACGAAACGAGTTCAGCTGAACAAAAGGCGCTGATGGGAGATCTCGCTGACAAACTCTCCTCCCATCTCACAGCGCACAGCGAGATGCTGGCCAAAAACGTGAATGAGGCTCTGAGCAACAACACGGAAATCGTCAGAAGCTACACGGAAAAGCAGCTACAACTGAACACGAAATACAACGAGAACAACGAAGTGTTCCACAAAGTCACTGTATCTTTCCAGGAAGCCATCGCCTCCTACCGACAACTTTCTCAGGAACAGAAGAACGATTTTGACCGCGTTCGCGATAAGCTTGAGGCTGTAATCGAGCAGGTATCCGACAATCATCAGAAGTCTACCCAAGCAATGCTGACCTCCATCAGCCAAGTCAATACGAGCCTCTCCGAAACGATGACCCAAACCGGTGCTTACTTGAAGGACGTTGTCGGTGAAAACCGAGATGCAGTTAACCGGGTACTGGAAAATCTGATTGGACTATTCAAGCAATCTCAAGAGGAATTGACTCAGAAGGTCGAAGAGCATCAAGTAAAGCTGCACGATGCATTGACCAAAACATACAACGACGTGGTGGAGAAGCAGGACGAAACCTTCAACAACACCTCGACACAGATCGAAGATGCTATCGGAGATTTGCGCCAAGCCATCGATGATACCAACGAAAAGACTCGCGAACTGACCAGCACCATCGGTAAGGTTCTGAGTGATCTCGGT
>CALHID010000082.1 GCA_938030835.1 uncultured Actinomyces sp.
ACTACTCAGAACAACCCTCTCAAAACAAACGGTCCGAAAAACCCAGACCCCTCCATATGCGCGTGCGGGTTGCCCCCGTCGCTGTCGAGATGCACAACGACATCGCACGGCGAGTTCGGTGCCACCTCCTTCGCGAGTGCATAGGCAGCATCAGCAACGATTGTCGGTGTCATCGGATCACGAGGATCAAGCTCGTCCTTCGAGAACGACTGAATCACCATGAGCGCTTGGTTCTTGCGCCCCGTGCCCTTCAACATCGACTCGATAGACGCAATCGCGTCGTACGCGTTACGAAAGTCCGAACGCCATGCAGCCGCACGTGACTGATTCACGTCAGCAGGTTTCCCGAAGTGTGCGTACATGATCGCTGCTGCTGCTCGTACCGTCGTCGTCTGCTTCGTAATACTCATCGTGACAACTCCTTCGCTAGAGCGAGGAATGTCGCAGTCGCACGACGCAAATCGTCGACGTCTGGCTCAATACCAGCCCACCCTTGCCGGGCGAGCTGGTTGACGTTGACACCTACGGCATTGACCTCACCGATCAATCGCAACAAGTCGCGATTGACCAGCTTCGGCGCGGGCGCGCCGTCGAGGTAATCGACGGCGGCCCGAATCGCTCCAGACTCACTGAGTCCGTAGCGATTAGCAACGCGAGTGAGCTGTGCAGCTTCTCTTTCAGAGAACCTGACAGTCACACGCGACTCGCGAGACTTACGCCTCGCGATCCTCCGGTCCCCACCCCGAACTTGGTCTTCGACCTCGTTCGTTGTGGTGCCCTCCGGTTGGACAGGCGTACTCTTAACGCTCGCCTCATTCTGAGTCGAGCTAGACCGTGGTACCGCCTGTCGGCCAGCAGACGGTCTGTCTGACGACAGTCCGTGCTGGCCAAAGGGTGGCGTTCCGCCCCCTTTGGAAACCCCCCTCGCGTTCACGACGACATTCATCATTGTTCTCCACCCCATTCGGGCTGAGAACCTGACTCATTCGTCGCTCCGCTGTTCGCCTCACGGCGACGCGCGGCTGCCTTAGCAGCAGCACGCTTACGCTTCGAATTCTGCTCATCAATCTTCGCTTGCGCTCGTTCGATGAGCGTGCGAACGCTCACCTGCTCGGCGTTCTCATTTTCGTTGTTCTTGATCTCGTCAAGAACACTCAAAATCGCCTCTGCAAGACGCGCACGTTCCTTCGCTTCAGCAACGCGCTTCTTTTCCTGTAGACGCTCAAGCCTCGCTTCGGCGGCTGCAATTTCCTTATCGAGATTCGACATGATTCATGTCCTCCTTTTCGTTTGTGTTTTGGAACGGGTCAAACGACGAATAACTGTCCTCGTCGTCAGTAGGTGAAGTGCCTGCACGCATAAGACCCCGTGCATTAATCGGGATGTTGTGCGGGATCCCGACCTTGCGGATAGAACCGCCTACAGGTTGGAGATCAATCCAGTCACTCAGGCCATATTCCACAGCCAGGGGTTCATCTCCGACGATTCGATTTTGCGTGCTCATACCCTTCTGATTACCGTCCGCACCACGAGGGACGAACCATCCACACGAGGGGTTCTTGTCCACGTAGTCAGTCATGCGCTTGGTGAACTCTCTAATGCCCACAGGATGCCCAGAGGGAACCTCCTTGCGCATCCACGCGGAGTAAAGCCCGAACGAGAACTTCCACGGAAGCAAATCCCACACGAACCGATCAAAGAACTCCTCAGCAAACTGGAGCACGGGATCGTTCTCAACACGGATCTGATTGAGCAGCTTCTTACACACAGCAGGCTCGATGAACGTGTCGAACCAGGGCATCATCAAAGCCTTGTGCGCGACGTACTCAAGAACCTCAGGCTGCTTCACATAGTCGTTCTTGATCGCCTTGTTCTCATCCGCGCCAACATAGCGCTTCAAGAACGGAATGGCGACGAAGCGACGGTAGAGAGACTCAGACTTGTCCTTGGATGAGGGCAGCTCGTTGACACAAAAGACGCACAGGCCACGGCCCTTAACGCTCCTCGCTGGGCCGTACTTAACGTTAATCCGGATCCAGTCATGAGTCACCCACGCCTTGAACGCTCCAGCTTTCCGCAAGAAATCGCCAACCTCGTTCTCATCCGAAAGAACAGCAAAAGCACTGCACAGCGCCTCAGGAAGAAACTGCTCTCCAAAATCAGAGATCGAAAGAGTAGCCACTCGATCGACCCCGACAAGATGACGCAGCAGCTCAAGAAAAGTGCCCTTACCATTCGATCCAGTAGGGGAGTACAAGAGCGCAGCCTTCTGAAACGGATGTTCGGGACGGAACAAAGCAGCAATAATCTCCCAGAACAGTTGTTCGACCTGGGGATCATTGTTCGCAAGCTCCCTGATCCACTCGTCAATGCTCCAGCCATCGATCACCGGGCACGTAGTGACATCTTCACGGAAAGCAACAGAGGCTTTCGACCTGAGGACGACATCGGGCGAGAACGGACGCAGCTCCTTAGTGCGTAGATTGAACAATCCGTTCGCCAATGCCACGACATCGCTGTCCTCGCTCTCTTTGAGCAGCGACACCGAATCGCGCACACACTCCACGACGGCATTGAGATCCTTGGATGAGATCGTGTAGTGGTACTGACGAGCCAGGCGACGGATGTGCTGATCGGCAGGCACATACAGGCCCTCGTCAGGCCCCGCGTCCTCGTAGGTCATCAGCTCAGCCGTCGCTTCTGACTCACCGATCAGACCCGTGTGCCGCAGCTCGCGGTTGAGGATGCACGT
>CALHID010000083.1 GCA_938030835.1 uncultured Actinomyces sp.
GTGCAACCTATCTGAGCGTGGGCATTGAAGGCGCACGTGCAACTATTTTGCGTCATCTAGGTTTCTTGCTGGTTCATGCAGTCGAACGTGCTGCTGAACAGGACTGGAAGACGACCTTGACTGAGTTTGCCTTCAACCATGACTTGGGGGCGGTGACCTACGAGGTTGAGGGCGAAGGACCGGACCACCAGAGGGTCTTTACGGCTCACGCCTTTGTTGCCTCAAGGGACACCGAAGTTGGCCAAGGCGTTGGTACTTCGAAGAAACACGCAGAAAATGCAGCGGCAGCTGATGCAGTTGCTCGCCTCAGCGGTGAGAAGCGCGTTGATGAACAAGGAGAAAAACGTGACTGAAAACGATACCCCTTTGCAGACCCCGATCCGAGTCATGATCGTTGATGATCATGAGATCGTTCGTCGAGGAATTGCAGAGATTGTCGATCGCGCAGATGACCTTGAGGTGGTCGCAGAGGCCGGGACAGTTCAAGATGCATTGCGCCGTGCGCAATTGGTCAGCCCCGATGTGATTTTGGTGGACCTCCAGCTTCCCGACGGAACGGGCATCGACATCATGGAATCTCTGGGGCAGACAAACCCCGAGATCCGCCCGATCGTCCTGACTTCTTTTGATAATGACGAGGCCTTGGCAGAGTCCCTCGCAAAGGGCGCACGTGCCTACGTGCTCAAGACCGTTCGCGGTGCAGAAATTACCGATGTCATTAAGGCAGTTGCACAGGGACGCATCCTTCTTGATGAGCGAACACTGACCCGCAGGCGTGCAGATCATGATGATCCGACCGCAGACCTGACTCCTTCAGAGCGCAAGGTCTTGGAGTTGATCGGCGATGGCCTGTCGAACCGCGAAATTGGCGCAAAACTGGGCGTTGCAGAAAAGACCGTGAAGAACCACATCACGTCCTTGCTGTCGAAGATGGGGCTTCAACGACGCACTCAGGTTGCTGCTTGGGTAGCCGGACAACGCGCTGCAGCTTGGCGTAACTGAGCTAGGCCAGGGGAACGCTCCAGGTAATCTTTGTTCCTTTTCCTTCAAGGCCGGTACCAACGGTGAAGGTTCCGCCGTTGAGGCGTGCACGTTCTGCCATGTTCGCAAGGCCTGAATTGCGTGTATGCGCGGGGTCAATCCCGACTCCGTCATCGGAAACGGAAACCGTGAGCCTACCCGTTTTCCCGCTTCCCTGAAGTTCAACATTGACCGCACCCGCGGTCGCGTGTGCGTGACGGGCAATGTTGGACAGTCCCTCGCGAACGATTGCAA
>CALHID010000084.1 GCA_938030835.1 uncultured Actinomyces sp.
AATCGTTGCCGTTCACGGTCACGGCTCCACTGCTGCAGAGACAACAGCCCTGATCGCCTACACACTCTTTACCGCCGCGATTGTCTTCTGTATTGCAACGATTTCGAATGATAATCTGCAGGACCTCAAGACCGGTCAGCTGGTGAACGCAACTCCGTGGAAGCAGCAGGTGGCTTTGGTCATCGGTGTTGTTTTTGGCGCGCTTATCATTCCTCCGGTTTTGAACCTCATGCAGAATGCCTTCGGCTTCCAGGGAGCTCCCAATGCTGGTGCTGACGCGCTTGCTGCTCCTCAGGCCTCGCTGATTTCTTCTCTCGCAAAGGGTGTCATCGGTGGAACCCAGGACTGGAGTCTGCTGGGTCTGGGCGCCATCATCGGTGTTGCTGTCATCATTATCGATGAGGTTTTGAACCTCACGACGAAGCGTCGTCTTGCTCTGCCGCCTTTGGCTGTGGGCATGGGCATGTATCTGCCCGCCTCGCTGACCATTTTGATCCCCGTCGGTGGCATCATCGGCTTCTTCTACGATCGCTGGTCTGGCACTCGCAAGGATCCCGAGCGTGCCCGCCGTATGGGTACACTCTTGGCAACCGGCTTGATCGTCGGCGAGAGCCTCTTTGGCGTGATCTACGCGGGCATTGTTGGCGCGACAGGAAGTGAAGAACCACTTGCCGTCGTGGGCGATTCCTTCGCAACGCCAGCAACCTTCATTGGTGCAATCTTCTTCATCGGAAGCATTGCCCTCCTCTACCGCTGGATTCGTGGAGTGGTTGCGCGCACGGATAGTGAGCCTACCCTTCCCGAGGCCGGAGCTGAGGAAGCGATCGACGTGCACTGAGCGTCGCTCACCTACAGTTTGAGGGGAGTCGGATTCAATCCGGCTCCCCTCCTGCTTTATTCAGCGACTACTCCCAATGACGACTTCTTATCGCCATGCATGCGCGTTTAAACGTTTTTCCCATACAAAAATCCGCTGGATGCTCAAACATCCAGCGAGTAACCTCACGGGACTCACTTGATCTGCGCATGCTTCGTCATGGCGGTATCAGCATTCATATTCCCCGCACTCCTCTCCCCTGCGAAGATCACACGGGAAGGTTATTTGAAGCCGAGTTGTCTCATACGTCCGGGCAGGCATCGATCTCCCCGTGCCCCGGCTGTTCAGGCGGTCGCAAAGTAGGAAATCTGGGAAGTAACGGCGCAATCACTTTTCCGAATATCTCGGTAGACCGGGCAGGAATTTACACACTGTCAGTCGGATACCTCTCTGAAGATCCTCGCTCTTTCCTGCTACGCGTCAACGACCGCAATATTGTGGTGACACCTTCACGTTCCGGAAAAGGAAATGACGGGCAGCCCAGCGGATGGGAAATCATCCGAACCGTTGATATCCCAGTCAAACTCCACTCCGGTACAAATACTGTGACCATCTCAGGGAACACCCCATGGGCTCCTGATATTGATCGAGTGATTGTTCGCTAGCGACGTCTGTGGGTGGAGGAGAAAGCTATAGATCCCCTCCACCCGCAGTCCGTTTTCACGAGAAAAAATCCCTATTTGACCTCAGGAGGGCTCCCCAGAGTTCCTCCTTCGATGAACTCTCCGGGCACCAGGATCGAGGCGTTGCGCGCCTCGGAACCGGCTAGGCGTTCCTGCGCGAGCAGCACGGTCTGCCTCGCCAATTCACGCACCGGTTGCGCAACCGTCGTCAGGTTCAAAAGCGGTGAAGAATACGGACCGGTCCCGTCAAAGCCCGTCACCGACACCTGCTCCGGGCAGGCAATCCCTCGCGACGCCAAGTGTTCCAAAATTTTCACCGCAATCAGATCACTTCCCGTAATGACCGCAGTACACCCGGCATCAATCGCCCGGTCAATGCCGTCGAAAAGATCCTCACCGTAGTCGCTGTGAGACGTCACGATATGTGGCTGGACGCCGTCGACAACCAGCTGGGTAATGAAGGTTGCGGTACGGGCATGCAGGGTGGCCGCGAGGGGGTGGCTGGTGGCGGTGACAGCAACTTTCCGGTGTCCATAGGCCACAACTTTTTGCGCCAGCATCGCTTCATACGCGGGATCGATGCGCACGGAATCAAATTCAGGGCGGGTTTCCCCACAGCCGATAGTAATGAGCGGGACAAAGGAAGCCGCATACTGCATGGCCTCGTTCGATACTCGACCAGAAGCAACGATAACCACGCCCACCCCGTGTCCCACGAGGTTGTTAATGGCCTGCATCTGGCCCTCTTCGCTGTCACCTCCGGCGGTAATCAGCAGTTCTAACCCGAGTTCGTCGGTGTGCGCTTGGAGTTCTTCTGCAACTTTCCCATAGAAGCTGTGTCCAACGTTGCGCACCAAAAGGCCGACAGTGGTGGTGCTGGAACTGGCGATCCCAGCAGCACCGAGGTTTCGCACATATCCGAGGCGGGCGGCAGCTTGGCGCACAGCGACGCGCGCTTGGGAACTGACGGCGGGATGCCCAGAAAGTGCGCGGCTGGCAGTCGCCTGCGACACTCCCGCTGCTTGAGCCACATCAATGATGCTGGCTCGTTTCTTTCTGGGCATCCTCGAACATCCGTCTTTCAGTGAGTGGTGGGGTATTCCCCGACGTCAGCGCGGGGCTCCGACCATCCAAGTATACAGAGGACGGAAGGAAAAAATACCAGCCTCTTGGTCTTGATCGACTTCGACAAGAGCAATCTGTGAGCACTCCATCGAATTGTCGGTTTTCAGAGCGTGAAGAGCATCAGCAAGCGCCCGATCCTCTTCGCTACTCGTCCCCGCAACCGCATAGGCCAGGCTGAAATGAGGGCCGAACGGCGGATCCGTGAGCGCCTCCCCCAGCCCCGCGTCAACGATGCTGTCACGCACAGCGTCGATCAGCCTCGTAAATGAGGGGTTCTCTGGGGAAATCACTTCCACTGCCCATTCCTGGACGGCCGGCGGAGCGAAGGTCAACGTGAAGGGGTCGATCTGCGCCATGCGACGATCCATCTGCGAGCGCAGTTTCTCCCATTGGGCGTCACTGATCTCGTCTCGATACAGATCGAGGCGTTGCACCGTCACATGGATGCACTCCGGCGGTTGGATACCGATCTGTGGGAGCGCTGACAGGGGTTTTTCCGCCTCGCGCACCAAGTCCCACAGGGGGGAATCCTCGGGGGGCGCGAGGTAGAAGTGGAGCGCACCATTTCCTCGGCGCCACCGCGTATCCTCACGATCAAAAAAGCGTCGCATGGTTCCGACCTTTATTTCTCCGAGGAATCCGCGGGAATCACCCACAGGGACTCGCGCGAGATCACACAGGTGACCTTCTCTCCGGCAGCATGAAGTTCATTCATGCCGTGAGAACGGCCTTCGAGGGTGCCCGCCGCGGTGTCCAGGACGTAGGTGTTGATCGAGCCGTCGAAGGCTGCGGAGCGCACTGTGGCTTCCAGAACCACGTCACTGCCCTCCCTTGCCTGCTCGTTCCCGGGTACATCCAGACCGACCGCGGTGTTTTCTGCTCGGACGACCAACTCCACGTGATCGCCAACACTAAGTCCGGGGACTCCAGCGGTCTCGAGATCACCCAGCGGGGTGGCCACCAGGTAGCGGTCGCCTCGTACCTCACTGACCGTGCCGGCCACAAAGGATGCAGTTCCCATGAAGGAGGCCACGAAGCGGTTCACCGGGCGATGGTAGATTTCACGCGGCTCCCCGACCTGCTCGATGGTGCCCGCGCTCATCACCACGATCATGTCGGACATGGTGAGAGCCTCGGACTGGTCGTGGGTCACGAAGATCGCGGTAAGTCCCAGACGCTGTTGGAGTGCACGGATTTCGCTGCGCATGCGCAGACGCAGGCGCGCATCCAGGTTCGAGAGGGGTTCGTCGAAGAGGATGATCTTCGGTTCCATGACGAGTGCTCGCGCCAGGGCAACGCGCTGCTGCTGGCCTCCGGACAGCTGATGCGGGTAGCGGTGAGCGTACTGTTCGATCCCCATGAGCGCCAGACCGTCAGCGATCCGCTGCTCACGTTCTGCGGCGGAGAGCTTCTGGTAGTTCAGACCGAATCCCACGTTGTCTTTCACCGTCAGGTGTGGGAAGAGCGCGTAGGACTGGAACACCATCGACATGGGGCGCTTTTCGGGCGGGACAGACACCAGGGACTGGCCGTCCAGGGTGATTTCGCCTTCCGTAACGTCCTCAAATCCGGCGATCATACGCAGGGTCGTGGTCTTCCCACAGCCGGACGGTCCCAGGAAGGTCACGAATTTTCCGGCCTCAATATCGAGGTTTATGCTGTCAACAGCTCGGTGCTGCCCCTGCTTGGCATCGTAGATTTTGGTGACAGAGCGCAGCTGGAGTGCGCCTGCCTGCGTGTGGTGTTCAGTCGTCATTTCACTACCGTCCTGGTGGAGCGATTCAGTCGGTTAACAAGAAGGTTGGCGATCATCAAGATGATGAGCACGAGGCCAATGAGGAGGGTGCAGTAGGCGAAGGCATGGCCGAAACGCCCGGCATCAACCTCGTCCAAGATCTGGGAGGTCATCACCTTGGTTTGAGGCGTCGTAATGAAGATGATCGCGGTGATCATGGTCATGGACTTGGTGATGCCGTAGGTGACGGCGGTGACGATGCCGGAACGCACCAGCGGAAGTGTCACTTTCACCAGGGTGGACACCTGGCTGGCTCCCAGGGATCGCGCGGCTTCTTCCACCTGCGGGTTGATCTGTTTGAGCGCGGAAATACAGGCCTGCTGGCCGGTGGGGATGGCGCGTGCAATGTAGACCATGATGATGGCGATGGCGCCGCTTCCGACGGCCAAGCCACCTGCCAGAGTGGGCAGAATCTGTTTGCCGAACAGCCACGTGGGGTTGGAGTAGGCCAGGGCGAATCCCAGACCGAGGACGGTGCCGGGGATTGCTATACCGAGCATGCCCCAGAAATCCAAGATTTTACCGATCTTCGGGAACTTGCGGACGACCAACCACGCAATAATCAGCGCCATGACGGCTGCGATCGGAGCGGCGACCAGGGTCATCGACAGCGTTGTGACAATTGCGGAGGATCCCAGGCGCTGGACGTACCAGAAGTGTTCCATCGTGAAGGTGTTGTCAACGCCGAGGATCTTGACGAAGCTTCCCACGAAGAGCGTCATGTAGACGACGATGACGAAGACGATCCACCCGTAGACGGGGATGAGCATGGGAATCTTGACGCTGGGCGCAGTGATCTCTTTGAGGGAGCCCACGGGCTTACCGGTCACGGTGATCACAGACTTACGGTTCGACCAGTATTTCTGAACGGCGAACACCGTGAGTGCGGGCAGGAGCAGCACCAGGGCAATTCCTGCGGCACTTGCGATGTCACCGCTTCCTGCGACGGCAAAGTAAATCTGACTGGCCAGCACTCGGAAGTCACCGCCCAGTACCAGGGGGTTCGCCAGGTCAGCGATGCCTTCAACGAAAAGCACAAGGAAGGAGGCCAGCATTGCGGGAACCACCATGGGGATGGTGACTTTCACCAGGGTACTCAGCGGCTGCGCTCCGAGGGTGGCGGATGCTTCGAACAGGGAGTTGTCGAAGTTTTCCATCATGCCGCGGATATTAAGGTAGGCCACGGGCGCGAAGGTCAGGGAGAGCACGATGACCAGACCCACCAGGCCGTAGATGTTGTTCTCGATGCCGAAGATTCCATAGGTGATGATGCCGCGCTTACCGAACAGGGTGATGATGGCGGTGGCCGTCGCAAAGGGCGGGGAAATCGTTGGCAGGAGGGTCACCCAGTGCAGGAGCTTCTTCCCGGGGAAGGTGAGGAACACTTGGGCGAATGCGGTGACGAATCCGATGAAGGTTCCGACAATTCCGACGCACAGTCCCAGCACCAGGGTGTTCACCAGGGTGTCGACGTTGGCGCCGAAGGATTGGGTGATAGCTGCCAGCCCGCGTTCGGACACGCCGATACCGATGAGTTTGGCAACGGGAATTCCCAGGAGGAGAATCAGCCCGATAACGGTCACCGTGGTGATGAGGGCGACGGGGATGTCGAGCTGCCGACCTTTACGCAGCTGTGGAATGCTCATAGCTTGTCTCCAATGAAAACGGCAGGAGAGACGCACACGGGGTGCGCGAGTTCCTCAGTGGGTTCTCGCGCACCCCGTGGTCTCACTTGGCGGAGCTTGCTCCGGCGATCTGGCTTTCGAAGATGCCGATGTAGTTGGCGCGAGAGTCAGCTGCCTTGCGTACATCCCAGTCCACGTGCTTCACGACGTCCTGCTTGGGGACGTTCGGACCGACCTTGGCGTCGGGCAGGGTGGGTGCTGCGAAGGAGGGGACGTCCGCGTAGAGATCCTGAGCCTTGGTGGTCAGCAACCAGTCCATGTAGGCCTTGGCGCCTTCGGGGTTGCGTGCACCCGCGAGGACGGAGACTGCGCCCACTTCGTAGCCGGTGCCTTCCGAGGGGTAGGTGGTGACCAGGTCGGAATATCCGGCCTTGTTGGCCTTTTCGCAGTCGGAGTCGAGGGCGATGGCAACGGCCACTTCACCGCGTCCGGCCTGTTCAGTACCGGTTGCTGCGGACTTGGAGAACTGCATGATGTTGGGAACCAGTTCCTTGAAGTAGGAAATGGTCTTCTCCTGGTCGCCGTTGTTCAGGGTGGCGACGGTGTACATGGCCATGTAGCCAACGCCTGCGGTGGCAGGGTGCGGCATGGCAATGCGCCCCTTGAATTCGGGCTTGAGCAGGTCCTGCCAGGAGGTGGGAGCCTGTGCGCCGATGCGTTCGAGTTCCTTCTTGTTGGAGCAGAACGCAATGGAGTCGGTGTAGAAGCCGGACCAGATGCCTTCGGCGTTGTTGTACTGCGAGGGCAGTGCGGAGGCGTTCTTCGAGACGTACTTTTCGATCTTGCCCTTGTCATTGGCGACGAGGTGGTTTTCGGCCTGGCCGCCGGACCAGACGTCGAATTCACCGGGGTTGGTTTCGAGGCGGGCGAGGACTTCGCCGGCACCCAGGCGAACGTAGGTGGCCTTCTGACCGGTTTCCCTGGTGTAGGCGGAGACGATCGCCTGGCAGAAATCTTCCTGCTGGGAGCAGGCAATGTTCAGGGTATCTGCCGAGGCGGAGCCTCCCTGGGTGCTCTGACCTTCGGGGGCAGAGCAGGCGGCGAGAGAGAGTGCCAGGAGTGCGGCGGGGAGAGCAGCGTAGCGTGCGCGCATCATTGAGCCTTCCGTTGCAATATGTTGTCTATGCACAGTTCGGAGTTGTGGATACGTTTCCACACCGGAAAGAGTAGAGCATTTGCGGCAGTCTCGTCAATAAATAGGGACTTTTCCCCCAAAGCTTCACCAAATCGTAATCTGCATACGTTTTCATACGGGAAGCAGATTTTCTGATGCCCTTTTCCGAAGAACTCTGGATTCATTCAGGACGCGTATATTCACGCGCGTATTCACACGCACATTGCGGCAATAAAAGAAAAGCGCCACAATCGGGTTAAGGGTCAAAAAGTGTGTCCGGAATCGCGGATTTTCACGGATTGACCT
>CALHID010000085.1 GCA_938030835.1 uncultured Actinomyces sp.
AACCTCGCTGCGCATTGGCGTGAATGCGGGTTCTTTGGATCCGCGTCTTCTCAAGAAGTACGGTCGTGCGACCCCTGAAGCCCTTGTTGAATCAGCAGTCTGGGAAGCATCGCTCTTTGAAGAGAACGACTTCCACGATTTCAAGATTTCGGTCAAACACCACGACGTTTTGACCATGATTCAGGCTTACCGCTTGCTCTCTGAAAAGGGCGATTGGCCGCTTCACCTCGGCGTGACCGAGGCCGGGCCAGCCTTCCAGGGAACCATTAAGTCCTGCGCAGCTTTCGGTGTGCTTTTGGCCGACGGTATTGGTGATACGATCCGCGTCTCTCTTTCCGCACCTCCTGTTGAAGAGGTCAAGGTCGGCACGAAGCTCTTGGAATTCATGGGCCTGCGTGAAAAGACCCTCGAGATTGTTTCCTGTCCTTCCTGTGGGCGTGCGCAGGTTGATGTCTGGACGCTGGCAGAAAATGTCACTGAAGGCCTCAAGGATCTGACTGTTCCCCTTCGCGTTGCCGTCATGGGCTGCGTTGTGAACGGCCCAGGTGAGGCTCGTGAGGCTGACCTCGGTGTGGCCTCGGGCAATGGCAAGGGGCAGATCTTCATCCGCGGGGAGGTCGTTGAAACCGTTCCCGAAGATGACATTGTCCCGACCCTCATTAAGCACGCCAACCTGCTTGCTGAAGAAATGGGACTTGAAGAAGGTGAAGGATCTGTCGAAGTTCTTCCGGTTATCCGATAAGGGCAACAATCGCGAAGAATTCACGTATCCTTCCGTATAAGAACATTGAGTGTAACAGCCTGATCAAAGGGGATTTGTTATGAAGATTCGTACCGTAGCTGCTCTGGGAATCCTGGGCTGTGCTGGCGCAATTTACGCAACGGGTTTTCCGCGCCGTATTGGACTAACTCGTTCCGAGGCCTCGGTCTCCCTTCCCGGTGATCTTGAGCTTCCGAATGCTGATGTCGTCGTTGATCGTGCGGTAGAGATTGACGCACTGCCGACTCGCGTGTGGGAAGTGATCGATGCTGCTTTTGAAGAGGATGAGGACGGTCGCGTCCTAATCCGCCAGGAAGGCGATTGCCTGGTGATCCGCGTTCCCGCCCCGGGACGCAATCTGGAGTGGGAAGACGAAGTGGATGAGTACACCGGTACCTGCACTTTTGCTCTTCTTCCCGAGGCCAATGGACGTACCCGCCTTCACCTGCGTGAGCGCCACCAGGCCACCGAGTCGACTCCTGTCTGGCGCCTCTGGGCCGGCGTGTGTGCCGAGTCCTACTCGACTATGTCGATGCTGCGTGATTTGAAGGAAGCAGCAGAGGCTTTGT